>CAXTPH010000031.1:0-15037 GCA_964245955.1 uncultured Sphingomonadaceae bacterium
CCGGTGTTCGACACCGTCCTCGCCGCGCGCGAGGCGACGAATGCCGACGCCAGCGTGATCTACGTCCCGCCCCCGGGGGCGGCCGACGCGATCCTCGAGGCGATCGACGCCGAAATTCCGCTGATCGTGTGCATCACCGAGGGCATCCCGGTGCTCGACATGGTCAAGGTCAAGCGCGCGCTGTCGGGCTCGAAATCGCGGCTGATCGGGCCGAACTGCCCCGGCGTGATGACGCCGGGCGAATGCAAGATCGGCATCATGCCGGGCAACATCTTCATGAAGGGCTCGGTTGGCGTCGTCTCGCGCTCGGGCACGCTGACGTACGAAGCGGTCCACCAGACGACCGCGGTCGGCCTCGGCCAGACCAGCGCGGTCGGCATCGGCGGTGATCCGGTCAATGGCACGAACTTCATCGACGTCCTCGAACTCTACCTCGCCGACCCGGCGACAACGTCGATTATCATGATCGGCGAGATCGGCGGCGCGGCGGAAGAGGATGCCGCCGAGTTCATTCGCCTCAACAAGGTCAAGAAGCCGATGGTCGGCTTCATCGCCGGGCGCACCGCACCGCCGGGGCGGCGGATGGGCCATGCCGGGGCGATCGTCGCCGGCGGCAAGGGCAAGGCCGAGGACAAGATCGAGGCGATGCGCGCCGCCGGCATCCGCGTCGCCGATTCACCCTCGGCGTTGGGGACGACTCTCGTCGAACTACTTAAGGGCTAGAGCAAGGAGTCGCCGCGATGTTCGTCAATGGACTTGACCATATCAACATCCGGACCGCGGCCTTGGCGGAGACCGTGCGTTTCTTCGCCGACGTGCTCGACCTGAAGGCTGGCGACCCGCCCGCCGGGCTCGATCCGGCGCGAATCCAGTGGATGTTCGACGGGTCGGGTCGCGCGCTGTTCCACTTGTCGACCGCCGGCTCGGTCGATGCCGGCGACGACGGCGCGGCGTCCGGTCATGGTACGGGCGCGGTCCATCATGTCGCCCTCGATTGCCGCGATTACGCCGCGATGATCGCGCGGTTGGATCGCCTCGGCGTCCCCTACCGTTGCCTCGATGTTCTCGCCGGCGGGATTAGGCAGGTTTTCGTTCGCGATCCGAACGACGTCTTGCTCGAACTCAACTTCCGCGGACGCCAAGACTGACGCAATCAGGCATCGACGCGCGACGAAGCGGTGACACCGGCGTGCGGCGTCGCTACATGCGCTCGCGAGAGGACGTACGTAATGGACGATCAATGGCTGTTGCCGACCGCCGTGGACATGACCGGGCCGTCGTGGGCGCGCGCCGACTGGCCGCCGCTGCCGACCGACGCGCTGACGCTGGCGCTCGACGCGGCGGGGATCGACCTGCCGCCGCCGGCGAAGGCGAAATCCGCGCCCGCACCGGTTGCCGCCCACGCGCCGGCAACCGACGCCGCGGCGACCGCACAAGCGGCGAACGATTCGATCTGCGCGATGATGCTGATCCGCACCTACCGCGTCCGTGGTCACCTCGCGGCGAACCTCGATCCGCTCGGCCTGTCGAAGCGCGAACTGCCCGCCGACCTGACGCCCGAGTACCACGGCTTCAAGGAGGCCGATCTCGACCGCCCCATCTTCCTCGGCGGCGCGCTCGGCATGGAGCGCGGCACGATCCGCGAGCTGGTATCGATCCTGCGTGCCAATTACTGCGGCAACGTCGGGTTCGAATACATGCACATCAACGACGTCGACGAACGTCGCTTCATCCAGGAGCGGATCGAGGGGCGCGACAAGGAAATCCAGTTCTCCGAGCTCGGCAAGAAGGCGATCCTCAATAAGCTGATCGAAGCCGAGCAGTTCGAGCGCTTCCTCGGCCGGAAGTATGTCGGCACCAAGCGCTTCGGGCTCGACGGCGGCGAGTCGATGATCCCGGCGATGGAGTCGATCATCAAGATCGGCGGCCAGAACGGCATCAAGGAGATCGTCTTCGGCATGCCGCACCGCGGGCGGCTGAACATGCTCGGCAATGTCATGCAAAAGCCGTTCCGCGTCATCTTCCACGAATTCGGCGGCGGTTCCGCGAACCCCGACGACGTCGGCGGCTCGGGCGACGTCAAGTACCACCTCGGCACGTCGACCGACCGCGAGTTCGACGGCAACAAGGTCCATCTGTCGCTCACCCCCAACCCGTCGCACCTCGAGGCGGTCGACCCGGTCGTCCTCGGCAAGGTCCGCGCGATCCAGACCGTTCGCGGCGACGACGATCACGGCGAGGTCCTGCCGGTGCTGATGCACGGCGACGCGGCGTTCGCCGGGCAGGGCATCGTCGCCGAGTGCTTCGGCTTCTCCGGCCTGACCGGGTACAATACCGGCGGCTGCCTGCATTATGTCGTCAACAACCAGATCGGCTTCACCACGAGCCCGCAGTTTGCGCGCTCGTCACCGTATCCGTCCGACGTCGCCAAGATCGTCCAGGCGCCGATCTTCCACGTCAACGGTGACGACCCCGAGGCGGTGACCTATGCGACCAAGGTCGCGACCGAATTCCGCCAGACGTTCAAGCGCGACGTCGTCATCGACATGTGGTGCTATCGCCGCTTCGGGCACAACGAGTCCGACGAGCCGAGCTTTACCCAGCCGCTGATGTACGCGGCGATCGGCCAGCATCCGCCGGTCAGCGAGCTCTACGCCAAGCGGCTTATTGCCGAAGGCGTCGTCGACGAGGCATGGGTCGCCGACAATATCGCGCAGTTCACCAACCGGCTAGAAGGCGATTTCGCCGCCGCGACCGGGTACAAGGCGAACAAGGCCGAATGGTTCGAAGGCCGCTGGTCGGGCCTCGGCAAGCCCAAGGAGGAAGTCACCGGCCGCCGCGCCGCCGAAACCGGGGTCGCGACCGACGACCTGCGCGCGGTCGGCAAGGCGCTGGTGACGGTGCCGCCGGCGTTCACCGTCCACAAGACGCTCGGGCGCATTCTCGAGGCGAAGGCGGCGACGATCGACACCGGCGAGGGGCTCGACTGGGCGACTGCCGAGGCGCTCGCGTTCGGCACGCTGCTTCAGGACGGCTACGGCGTCCGCCTGTCGGGGCAGGATTCGGGACGCGGGACCTTCTCGCAGCGCCACTCGGTCTGGGTCGATCGGGTCTACGGCAGCAAGTACACGCCGTTGAAGTCGGTTGATGCGAAGTTCGAGGTACTCGACTCGCCGCTGAGCGAGTTCGGCGTGCTCGGCTTCGAATACGGCTATTCGCTCGCCGACCCGAAGACGCTCGTGCTGTGGGAGGCGCAGTTCGGCGACTTCGTCAACGGCGCGCAGGTGATGATCGACCAGTTCATCGCCGCGGGCGAGGCAAAGTGGCTGCGCGCGACCGGGCTCGTCATGCTGTTGCCGCACGGCTTCGAGGGGCAGGGGCCCGAACATAGCTCGGCGCGGCTCGAACGCTTCCTCCAGCTCTGTGCCGAGGACAATATGCAGGTGGCGAACTGCACGACGCCGGCAAATTACTTCCACCTGTTGCGCCGCCAAATGATGCGCGATTTCCGTAAGCCGTTGATCGTGATGACGCCGAAGTCGCTGCTCCGCGCCAAGCGGGCAGTGTCGAGCCTCGCCGACATGTCGGCGGGGTCGAGCTTCCACCGCTGCCTCGACGACATCAACCCGGTCCCCGACGCGCAGGTCCGCCGCCTGATCCTATGCTCGGGCAAGGTCTATTACGACCTGCTCGAAGCGCGCGAGAAGGGCGAGCGCGACGACATCTACATCCTCCGCGTCGAGCAGCTGTATCCGTTCCCCGCCGACGTCATCGCCGACTATGCCGCGCGCTTCACCGCGCTCGAGGAGGTCGTCTGGTGCCAGGAGGAGCCGCGCAATGCCGGTGCCTGGCACTTCGTCGCGCGCCCGATCGAGGATGCGGTCGGCAAGCGGGCGGTCTATGCCGGGCGTGCATCGGCCGCAGCCACCGCAACCGGCCTGCTCAAGCGCCACAATGCCGAACAGGCGAAGCTGATCGCCGAGGCGCTCGGTTCCGCGCCGTCCGAGGTTCGCGCCGCGATCCGCGGCGGCCTCAAGTCAATACAAGCTGCGGGATAAGTCAATGGCCACCGACGTCACCATCCCCGCGTTGGGCGAATCGATCACCGAGGCGACCGTCGGCGAGTGGCTCAAGGCCCCCGGCGATGCCGTCGCGGTCGACGAGCCGATCGTCAGCCTCGAAACCGACAAGGTCGCGGTCGAGGTGCCGTCGCCGGTTGCGGGCACGATGGGTGAGCAGCTGGCGAAGGTCGGCGATACGGTCAATGTGGGCGCGCTGATCGCACGGATCGACAGCGGCGCGGGAGCGCCGGCAAAGGCGGCCGCGCCGACCCCGGCGGTGCTGCGCGACGCGACGCCGGAGGCTGCACCGGCGCCGGCCAAGCCGACGGCCCCTGCCGCGCCGCCGCCGCCGACGTCGAAGATCGACGACGCGCCGAAGGCCGACGCTCCGACGACAGCGCCGCCGGCGCCCGCCGCCCCAGCCGTCGAACATGCCGAACCGGAAGCGATCGCCCCCGCGGTGCGCCGCCTACTCGGCGACTACAACCTCGACCCGGCGTCGATCACCGGCACCGGGCTCGACGGGCGGCTGACCAAGGGTGACGTCCTTGCCGCGATCGAGGCGGGCACGGCGAAGGTGATCGGCGCAGCGAAGCCGGCGGCCGCCGCCGGGCCTGCGCCTGCCGAACGCCGCGAGGAGCGAGTGCGCATGACCCGCCTCCGCCAGACGATCGCGCGGCGCCTCAAGGAAGCGCAGAACACCGCCGCGATGCTGACGACCTTCAACGACGTCGACATGACCGCGGTGATGGCGGCGCGGAGCAAGTACAAGGATCTGTTCGAGAAGAAGCACGGCGTTCGCCTCGGCTTCATGTCGTTCTTCGCCAAGGCGGTCGTGCTGGCACTTCGCGACGTACCGTCGGTCAACGCCGCGATCGAGGGCGAGGAGATCATCTACCGCGACTACGCCGACCTCGGCATCGCGGTCTCCTCGCCCGGCGGGCTCGTCGTCCCGGTCCTCAAGGATGCCGACAAGCACAGCTTCGCCGACATCGAGAAGGCGATCGGCGACTTCGGTCGCCGTGCTCGCGACGGCAAGCTGACGGTCGCCGACATACAGGGCGGCACGTTCACTATTACCAACGGCGGGGTGTTCGGCTCGCTGATGTCGACGCCGATCCTGAACACGCCGCAGTCGGGCGTGCTCGGCATGCACCGGATCGAGGATCGCCCCGTCGTCCGCGACGGACAGATCGTCATCCGCCCGATGATGTACCTCGCGCTCAGCTACGACCACCGCCTCGTCGACGGCCGCGAGGCGGTGACCTTCCTCGTCGCGGTCAAGGATGCGATCGAGGATCCGGCACGGCTGCTGATCGACCTTTAGGAACAAGTCCATGGCTGATTTCGACTTCGACGTCGTGGTGATCGGCTCGGGTCCCGGGGGGTACGTCGCCGCCATCCGCGCCGCGCAGCTGGGGCTCAGGACCGCGTGCGTCGAGAAGCGTGATCGGCTCGGGGGCACCTGCCTCAACGTCGGCTGCATCCCGTCGAAGTCGCTGCTCCATGCGACCGAGTTTTACGACGAGGCGCGTGGCGGGCATCTCAAGAAGTTCGGCATCACCTTCCCGAGCGTCGACATCGACCTCGGCGTGTTGATGGAGGAAAAGAGCAAGGCGGTCCGCGAGCTGACCGACGGTGTCGCCTTCCTGTTCAAGAAGAATAAGGTCGAATGGATCAAGGGCGAGGGGTCGTTCACTGACGCGAAGACGCTGACCGTCGGCGACCGCAGCATTACCGCGAAGAACTTCATTATCGCCACCGGCTCGGAGGTGCTGCTGCTCCCGGGCATGGTCCCCGATGGCGAGGTGCTGATCACCTCGACCGAGGCGCTCGCGCTGACCACGGTGCCCGAGCATCTCGTCATCATCGGTGGCGGCTATATCGGCCTCGAAATGGGGTCGGTCTGGCTGCGGCTGGGGGCGAAGGTGACGGTGATCGAATACGCCGACCGCGTCGTCCCGGCGATGGACGCCGAGGTCGGCATCGCCTACGCCAAGCTGCTGACCAAGCAGGGCCTAGTGCTGCGGACCGCGACCAAGGTGATCGAGGCGCGGCGTGACGGTGCGGGTGCCGTCGTCGTCGTCGAGCCGGCAAAGGGCGGCGAGCGCGAGGAAATCGCCGGCGACGTCGTCCTGCTGTCGATCGGTCGCAAACCGAATACCGACGGACTCAACATCGCCGCGACCGGGCTGAAGCTCGACGAGCGCGGGCGCGTGCCGATCAATGCCGATTTCTCGACCGCCGTCCCCGGCATCTGGGCAATCGGCGACGTCGTGCCGGGGCCGATGCTCGCGCACAAGGCCGAGGACGAGGGCATCGCCTGCGCCGAGAACATCGCCGGGCTCAACGGGCTGGTCAATCACGCGGTGATCCCGGCGGTCGTCTATACCCACCCCGAGGTGGCGTCGGTCGGCCGGACCGAGGAAGAGCTTAAGGCGGCGGGGGTCGACTATAAGGCCGGGCGCTTCACCTTCGCCGCGAACAGCCGGGCGAAGGCGAACCGCGACACCGACGGCTTCGTCAAGGTGCTGGCCGACGCCGCCACCGACCGCGTCCTCGGCGTCCACATCCTTGGCTCGATGGCGGGGACGATGATCGCCGAGGCGGCGCTGGCGATGGAGTTCGGCGCGTCGTCGGAGGACATCGCTTATACCTGCCACGCCCATCCGACGCATTCCGAGGCACTCAAGGAAGCGGCGATGGCGGTCCAGGGCAAGCCGATCCACATGTAACCGGGCGCGGTTCGAAGGTCGAATGAGGTGACAGCATGATCGCCGGCCTCGCTCCCAACCTCGGCCAACTGCTGGCCGCGCTCGACTACGCCGGGGTCGCGGTATTCGCGGCGACCGGGGCGCTAGCGGCGGCACGCGCGAAGCAAACCATCGTCACCTTCGTCTTTTTTGCGGCGATTACCGGGGTGGGGGGCGGCACGCTGCGCGATCTGCTGATCGGGGCGCCGGTGTTCTGGGTCCACCGCAGCGACTATCTTGGGGTGTGCATCATCGCCGCCGCGCTTGTCTGGCTCTTTCGGGCCGACCGCTGGCGGCTGCGAACATTGCTGTGGCTCGATGCGGTCGGGCTCGCCGCCTATGCCGTCATCGGCGCGGCGAAGGGGGCGGCGTACGGCGTCCCACCGGTCGCGCAGGTGGCGATGGGCATCCTAACCGCCAGCGTCGGGGGGATCGTCCGCGACCTGCTCGCGAACGAGCCATCGGTCTTGCTCAGCCGCGAAATCTACGTCTCAGCGGCGGCGCTCGGCGCCGTGGTCTATGTCGCGGGGACCCAGGCGGGAGTCCCGAGCTTGATCGCGGGTGGGGCCGGCATGGCTGCCGGCTTCACCGTTCGCGCGATCGCGCTCGGCTGGGGCGTCGCCCTGCCGCGGTATCGCGACAGCTAACTCCCCCGCTGCGGCTGAACCAGTTTCTGCTCGGCCTTCAGAACGGTCGCGCTGTACGGCGTCTGCGCGGCGTAATAGGCCGACACCGCGCCGATCTCGCGATCGGTCAGGTTCTTCGCCACCCCGACCATCGGGTTGTACTTGCCCGAGTTGCCGCGCCCGCCGCCACGGAACAGCCGCATCTGATTGACCAGATAATCCTCGTTCTGGCCGTTGAGGCGCGGATACGCGCGGACATCGGCATCGGCAAGCGCATGGCAGCCGGCGCAAGCGCCGATCTTGCGGTCGCGCAGCCCCTCGAGCGCGATCTGCTGGCCGTAGGCGACATCGGCGGCGGGGACAGGGAAGGTTGCCGCGGCGAGCGACTTCGCCTTGGGCTGGCTCGAATAATAGGCTGCCGCCTTATCGATCTGCTCCGGCGACAGCTGGTCGGCGACGGTCTGCATGTAGGCGCTGTGCCGCTGACCGCTGGCGAACGACGTCAGGGCGCCGCGGATATACTGCTGACTGAGGATCGCGAGATTGGGGAAGGCGCCGACCGCGCGCCCCGTCCCCGCCGCGCCGTGGCAACGCGCGCAGGTCGACAAGACGTCGCCGGTTTGGCCGAACTCGCCTGGACCCGAGGCGGGATAGAGGTAATGGTTGACGTTGCCCTGCGGCACGTTCGAATCGTGGCTAACGTACGGGCGCAGCACGGGCGTGCTGCCGAAATCGAGCTTCGGCAAGGCTGCCGGCGCCCCCTCACCGGTCTCGCCGAAGGCGATACGGCGGTAGACGTCGTACTTGATCTTCGGCAGCGTCCTGACGAAGCCGACCATCGACCAGATTTCGTCGTCGCGCGTCTGGATCGGCCAACCGGGCATCGCGCTGTATTTGACGCCGTGCTTGAGAATCCAGAAGATCGCCTTGTCGTCGTCCATTTTGATCTGCGCCGGCAGCCACGGCGGACGCGGCGTCATCGCCAGCGCGATCGGGTTCTGGCCGATCCCCGGAGCGCCGTGGCAATTGGCACAAACGTTCGCATAGTGCGCCGCGCCGAGGGCGATGCGGTTCGGGCTATTAAGGTCGGCGGGCGGCTTCAGGTCGCTCGAGTGGAACGCGACCGAACGGGTGAAGGTATAGTGGAGAAAGCTTGCCCATAATTGCGGGTGCGGCGTCGTTGCAGCGAGATTGAAGACCCCGCTGACGACGACGATCCCGGCGACGACGAGGGCGGTGACCCCCGCGGCAAGCAACGGCCCAAGCCACTGGGCGAGACGGCGGGGAAACAAATCTCTCAGCATCAAGCGGCGCTCCACGAACGCATTTGAAACCGCCGCTCGTCGGCCGGGTTCCATTTTGTGCTCGGCTAAGTGTTCCCTGCGACAAGCCGTAACTCCCGATATGGTCAGCGTTCTCACCACGCTCGGGGTCGGATCGGGAATCGACAGCACCACATTGATCGACGCGCTGGTCAAGGCGCAGCAGGATCCCCGCGCTGCGGCGTTGACCACCCGGTCGACGACGAACGATGCGCGCATCTCCGGGGTGGCGCAGGTCAACTCGGGGATGAGCGGATTGATCGCGGCGCTGTCGGCGCGGACCGCCGGTGGTGCGCTGGGGCCGCTGCCGGCGAGCAGCGACCCGACGATCGTCGCGGCGAGCGCGACCAGCGGCGCGACCCCGCGCCTCGACCCCGTCGACCTGCAGATCAACGCGCTTGCCGCCGGCCAGACGCTGGTGTCGGGAACGGTCGCGTCACCGACTGCGGCGGTCGGGCTCGGCACGATGACGCTGACGCTGGGCACCAGGACCAGTGACGGCGGAGGCGGGTTCGGTTTCGCCGGCGGCAGCGCGGCCCCGATCACGGTGACGATCGGCCCGGGCAACAACAGCCTGACCGGGCTGCGCGACGCGATCAATGCCGCGCAGAAGGGCAGCGCCGCACCGATCGTCGCCAGCGTCATCGCCGACGCCAGCGGTGGCCGCCTCGTGCTCAAGGGCCCGGCGGGCGCGGCGTCGGCGTTCATCGTCACTGCCGATCCCGAAACGGGCAGCGACGGCAGCAGCGATACCGGGCTGACGCGCTTCGTCCATATGCCGGCGACCAGCGCGATGACCGTCGCCGCGACCGCGCACGACGCCTCGGTGACGATCGACGGGGTAACCGTGACCCGTCCCGGCAATCACTTTGCCGATCTGATCGACGGGGTGACGCTCGACCTGCGCAAGGCGTCACCCGGAACGTCGGTGACGATCGCGGCGACCCGCGACGCCGATGGCCTGAAGAGCGCGGTGCGCGACCTCGTCGGGGCGCTCAATGCGGTCGGTGCAACGGCGACGAGCCTCGTTCACGCCGCCACTGCCGCCGATCCCGCCGGTGTGCTCAGCGGCGACGCGACGATGCGCCGGTTCCGCCAGCAACTGACCGCGCTGACGTCGCGCATCGTCGGCAACGCCACGAGCAGGCCGACGCGCCTCGCCGATCTCGGCATCACCACCGCGCGCGACGGGACGTTGAGCGTCGACGACACCCGTCTCGGCGCAGCGGTCGCCGCCGCCCCCGACGCCGTCGAGAAGCTGCTCGCGGGCTTGACCGCCGGCGGCGCCACCAAGGGCGCGCTGACGGCGCTGGCCGACGACTTCGCCGCCGCGACCAAGACGAGCGATCCGTCGAACCGTTACGCGCGCGAAACTACCGCGATCGCGACCGAAAAGGCCACACTCGATGCGCGGATGACGACGTATCGCGCCACGCTCGTTCAGCAATATGCCGCCATGGACGCCGCCGTCGCCGCGTCGAAATCGACCCAATCGTTCCTCGATCAACAGATCAAGGCGTGGAACCAGACAACCAATTGAGGAGAGATCGATGTCGCTCGCCCAGTCGACCTATGCTACGCGCGTCCACCCGGCGGTGGCGCTCGCCCGCCGCTACCGCGACGCCGGTATCGCCCAGCGCATTGCCGTCGCGACGCCGCACGAACTTGTCGCGATGCTGTACGACGGCGGGTGCGAAGCGCTGGCGCAGGCGCGAAGCGCAACCGTCGCCGGTGACGCCGCGGCGCGGGTCGTAGCGACGACGCGGGCGCTGCGCATCCTCGATGCGCTCGACGCCGCGCTTGACCACGGTCGCGGCGGGGCGGTCGCGCGGGCGCTCGCGGCCGCCTACGCCCAGGTGCGCGCGGTGACAGTCGCGGGCAACGCCGAGCGCCGGGCCGAGCTGTTCGCCGGCGCGGCGGACCGTCTCGGCGTGTTGGCGCGCGCGTGGGGTGCGATCGGCGGTGAGCGTCGCGCCGCGAGCTAGCGCGGCCGGCCGCGATGTCGCTGTCCTACACGGCTGGCGATCGAGTAGCATTGGTGATCGGGTCGGCCTGCGTTTCAGCCGACGTGCTCTTTCTCATCGTTGGGATCATCGCATGACGCAGGCCGCGCCTATTCGTTCTCGCCGTGAACTTCCGCGTTTCCGCTTGCGCGACCGCCTCGTCGGAGAATTGCGCTGAAGCGAAAACCCGGTCGTCGTGTGAACTTATGTCACCTTCGCCGTGAGTCAGTAGTTGGCGGGCCGTGAAATCTGCAGCCGCCGCATCTTTTCGATCAGCGTCGTCCGACGCAGCCCGAGCAACCGCGCCGACTCGGCGACGCCGCCCGACGTTCGACCGAGGGCATCGCAGATATAGGCCTGTTCGACCTCGTCGAGCACCGCCTTGAGGTCGATCGGCATGCCTTCGGCCACCCGGGCCGACCGGCGGTCGCCGGCTCGCGGTGTCGTCGCCGGGAGCGCTCGCCGCTCGCCGTGGAGCAGCGTCGCGGCCAGCGCCTCGTCGAGGACGACACCCGGATAGAGCGCGGTCGCCCGGGCGACGAAGTTCCGAAGTTCGCGGACATTGCCGCGCCACGGCTGGCCACAGAGATAATCGATCGCCGCTGGGGTGAAGCCGATCCGGCGCTGCGGTCGTTCGGCGTCGGTAGCGAAGTGTTCGAGGAGCAGCGCGACGGCGCCCGCGCGGTCGGCGAGCGCGGGCAGGCGGATCTCGACGACCGCCAGCCGGTAGAACAGGTCTTCGCGGAACCGCGATGCGGCGACCGCCTGGTCGAGGTCGACGTTGGTCGCCGCGATCAGCCGGACGTCGACCGGAACCGCGATCATGCTGCCAACGCGCTCGACCAGCCGCGTCTCGAGGATACGGAGCAGCTTGACCTGGAAGGCTGCCGGCATGTCGCCGATTTCGTCGAGGAACAGGGTACCGGTATCGGCGAGCTCGAAGCGCCCGCGTCGCGCCCGGGTCGCGCCGGTGAACGATCCGGCCTCGTGACCGAAGATCTCGCTTTCGAGGAGGTCGCGCGGGATCGCCGCGCAGTTGATTGCGACGAACGGCCGCGCGGCGCGACTGCCGCGCTGGTGCAGGAGTTGGGCGACGACCTCCTTGCCGCTGCCCGACGGACCAGTGACGAGGACCGACACCGACGATACCGCGAGTTGATCGATCAGGGCGCGAACCGCGCGGATCGGTTCGCTGGTGCCGATCAGTTCGGCGAGTCGGGTTGGCGGCACCGTGATTGAGGGTCTCATGGTAGGTCCCCGGGCGTGACGAATTAATTAACAAAATCAATCCGAATAGGGCCGACCCTCCAGCGGCCTAGGAATTAACCTAGGGAGGACAGAAAAATCAGGAAGACATATTGCGTCCAAATCGGCGGTATAAGAGCCGTGACTACGGTATGTTGGCAGACTCGGTAGTTTTAGGGGGATTGACATACTTTGTTAACTAATGTGCGCGAAACTGATACTATTCGCGACGTTGTGGTCGTCGCTGCGGTATCCCCGGCGTGGTCCGGGCGCTACGGAGCGGCGCTCGCTCGACATGGCATTGCCGCCCGCTTCGTCGCGGACGGCGCTGCGCTGAACGACGCGCTGATCCGGGACTGGTCGGTCGGCCTCGTCATCCTCGACCTCGCGCTCGCGGTGCCCGAGCTCGCCCACCGGCTCGGCCTTGCCGGACCGCGGGTGCTCGCGTTCGGTGACCCGGCGCATGCCGGCCTCGCGCTGGCCGCCAACCTCGCCGACTTCATCGACGACGAGCCCAATGACGACCGGCTGCTCGCAGCGGTAGACGCGGCGGTGCAGGTTGTGGCCGATGTCGGCGTCGCCGACCTGTCCGACCGCACGTCGGCGCAACTCGGTGCCCTCGGGCGTGAAGCCGAACGCGTCGCCAGCGCACTCGCGCGTCTCGACGGTGCGGCCACCGCGAACGTCGTGCCGGTGTCGAGTGCGATGGTTCGGGCGCTGATCCGGGCGCGGCAGGCGCGCGACCGGTTCTTCCCCGCCGAACTGTTCGGCGAGCCGGCGTGGGACATGCTCCTCGACCTCTACGTTGCGCGGTTAGAGGACCGCGACGTCTCGGTATCGAGCCTGTGCATCGCGGCGCGCGTGCCGACGACAACCGCGCTGCGCTGGATCAGGACACTGTGCGATGCCGCGCTGTTCGAGCGGCGGAACGACCCCGCCGATGCCCGGCGCGCGTTTGTCAGCCTCGCTCCGGGGGCGGCGACGATGATGTCGACGTATCTCGGCCAGTTCGGTCAGCCGGGGGTTTAGCGAGCGCGGCCACGAACGCCGCGACGTCGGCGGCCGAGCGGTCGGGGGTCTCCTCCATCGGCAGGTGACCGACGCCGTCGTAGATGATCGTTTGGCTGTGCGGCAGGTGCTTGGCGAAGTAGGCGGCGGAGTCGACCGGGATGAAGCGATCCTCGCGGCCCCACAGGATCAGGACCGGCGCGTCGATCCTGGCCAGATCGGCCGGGCTGACCGACGAATAGCCCTGCGCGAAGCGGTCGAGCGTCGCCTGGCGGTTGCCGGGGTAGCGGAGCAGCTCCCAGTAGCGGTCGATCATGGCAGGGGTCATCACCGCCTTGTTTGACACCGCCCCGGCGAACGATGCGGCGATCAGCGAGCGGGGAGTGATGCTGCTGGCGATGTCGCGGATGACCGGTCCGCGGGCGATGCGCAGCGCCAGCGGTGTGCCGCCGTCACCATCGGGATAGGGCGCGCCGCTGGCGTCGACGAGGATCAGCCCGGCGATGCGGTCGGGATGGTCGGCGGCGAAGCGCGCCGCGACCCCGCCGCCCATCGAGTTGCCGGCGACGACGAAGCGCGTTAGTCCGCGGTTGGCGGCGACCGCGCCGAGCACCTTTGCGTACGCCGCCTGGGTGTACTGGCCATCGGGCGACTGGCCGGTCAGGCCGTGGGCGGGGAAGTCGAAGCTGATGATCCGGTAGCGTCCGCCGAGCCGCGCAACCCACGGCTCCCACGTGTGCAGCGAGGCGTTCGAGCCATGAAGCAGGACCAGCGGTTCGCCGTCGCGCTTGCCTTCGTCGCGCAGGTGGACGGTCAGCCCGGGCATGACCTCGACGAACTGCGACGTCGGTGAGGCGTACTTGGCCCGCAGCGTCGCGACGGGGATGTCGGGAACGCGGAACACCAGCCACGCGCCGACGAGGACGGCGACGATTGCCGCCAGCACCCAAAGCAACACTCTTCTACCTTTGCCTGCCGCCACTAAAGCCGCTCGAGCCGGATCGGCAGGCCGTCCTTGGGCTTGGGAATCGGGAACATCATGAAATCGCAGACATAATCGGGATCGACGACGACCCGGTACTCGCTCAGCAGCGTGTAGAAGAACGCCTTCATCTGCATGTACGCAAAGTGCAGCCCGATGCACATGTGCGCGCCACCGCCGAACGGGACCCACGCGTATTTATGGCGGCCTTTCGAGCGGTTGTGGCTGAAGCGTGAGGGGTCGAACGTCTCGGGGTCTTCCCAATATTCGGCCATGCGGTGGGTGTACATCGGGTTGACCCCGACGTGGGTGCCGCCGGGGATCGTCTTGCCGTCGAAGGTGAAGTCGCGGAGCGCGCGGCGCGGTACCGACGGCACCGGCGGGAACAGGCGCAGCGCTTCCTTGAATGCCCATTCGGTCTGCTCGAGCTCGCCGAGCCGGTCGAACGGCACCGCGGGGCCGGCGGTGGCGCGGACCGCCATGATCTCGGTCCGCAGCCTGTCCTGCCACTCGGGATATTTTGCGAGGTGGTAGATCGTCGAGGTCAGCGACGACGTCAGCGTGTCGTGCGCCGCCATCATCAGGAAGTTCATGTGGTCGATGATCTCCTGGTCGGTCAGGAGGTCGCCGGCGTCGTTGCGGGCGTTGCAGAACTGGGTGAAGAAGTCGTCGCCGGTCGCGCCCCGCCGCGCCGGGATCTCGCGGGCGAAGAAGCGGCTCATGAACCTGTGGCCCTTGACCCCGCGCCCCATCGCGGTGCCGGGGAGCGGCACACGGACGATGCCGATAGAGGCGGCGACCATGTCGACGAACGCCTTGTTGATCGCGTCCGCCTCGGGCCCCCACGCGATGCCGAGGAACGACGTCGCGGCGAGGTCGAGGGTCAACGCTTTGATCGCAGGGTAGAATTTGAACTCGGTGCCGGTCGGCCAGCCGGCGATGCCGCGCGCGATGCCCTCGTTGCGCGCACCGAGATAGTGGCGCATCGGCTCGGGCTTGAACGCGACCGACAACGTCTTGCGGTCGGCGCGGTGGTG
>CAXTPH010000032.1:0-14976 GCA_964245955.1 uncultured Sphingomonadaceae bacterium
CTGTGGTACCCTTTTACGTGCCGATCCCGGTCCCCGTTGCCGCGCCGATTGACACGTTAACACCGGGTGTGCGCTCAAAGGGGTGCTGCGAGGCCATGTCGACGACGGCTATCATCGCCAACTGGCAGTTGCCGCTTGGTATGCTTGTCGTCTCGATCCTCATCGGCGCAGGCACACTTGCATTTATGGTGCGGGGCTTGGCTTTGCGGACGAGCGCAGCCTTGCGATGGATCGTCGCGGCCGCGACGGTCGTCCCGACGCTTATCATACTTATCGGACTCGGCTTTGCCATGCCGATGCCGCAGATGGTACACACAGGAGCGGTGACGACCTTTTCTTATAAGCTGCCAAGGCCGCCCGAGTCCGGTGTTGGCGACGTACTTTGCATGGCTCTCATGGTCGCACAGATCGTGGCATTGACCTTCACCGGCATCATCTATGCCCGACACGCACTCGCGTCCGCGCCCCTACGCGCCGGAGGGGCGGGAATAGGTTGCGCCGCCCTGATCATGCTCACGTTGCTCGCAGCGCTCGTCGCGGGCCAGGCATTGGCCGGAGCAAATCTTTGATCCCCCTGCCCCGCTTTGTGGCGTGCTACTGCGTCAGCACCGATCCTCAGGGCCGGTCAGGGTTGGAGCTCGACGCGCAGCGCGAGGCGGTCGCCGGCCTGGTGCATCGCGTCGGTGGCGAGATCGTCGCCGGTTATACCGAGATCGAGAGCGGCAAGCGCGCCGATCGCCCCCGAGCTGGGCGCGGCGCTTGACGAGGCGAAGCGACACCGGGCGACCCTGATCATCGCCCGACTCGATCGGCTCAGCCGCAACATGGCGTTCATCGCCAATCTCATGGACGCGCATGTCGACTTCATCGCCTGCGACAATCCCCATGAGACCCGGCTGAACCCTCCGTATCCTGGTTTGGAGCGTTAACAGGGTGATGTGGTGTTTGTCAGGGGTCTCTGTCCGGTCGCTTTGGGAGACAAAGTGGACGCGGCTAGCGGAGTGAATTTCCGTTAGATAAGTCGAGATCATGAATGACGGTTTGACCCTTTCTGAGCGTCCTCCGCTAACCACTGAAAGGCTATTGCTTCGCCGCCCGAATGAAGGCGATGTCGGTGCGATCGTCGATTGCGTCGGAGATTGGGAGGTTGCACGTCGTTTATCGCGTGTGCCGCATCCATACGGCTAGGCGGATGCCAAGTTTTTTCTGGAACACGTCGTACCTAAAGAGTGGGTATGGGCGATCACCATTCGGGGCGCTGAGACGTTTGTCGGCGTGGTCGGCCTGACGCCAACAAAGAGAGCTGACACAGCAGAATTGGGATATTGGCTTTCGAGAGCCTATTGGGGCCGTGGGATCATTACCGACGCCGCAAGTGCTGTCGTTTTTTTCGGATTTGATGTTTTAAATCTTGCTTGCATCACAGCCGGCTATTTTGAGGAAAACCCGGCGTCAGGCCGAGTGCTCGAAAAGCTCGGTTTCGTAACAACTGGGCGAGCAAAATTGTCCTCCCTTACGGCCGGGACTGATTTGCCTTCAATCAAGATGCGTTTGTCCCCGGAACTGCTGACTGCCGCACGAGCGGCGGATGCACGAGGAACAGCTACGCGTTCATGATGTAGATGACCGGTGGCGATCGCGACCGGCGCGGCGACATCGGCTATGCCTGGGCCGCGTCGCCGCGGACGATCCGCCACTTGCGCCAGGCGAAGAACGCCATCGCTGCAACATAGGCGCCCGTCCCGACGACCCACGCCAGGTGCCACCCGGCGAGCAGGTCGTGGCGCGGCCCGAGCAACGACCAAAGTAGGGCCGGGTTGAGCGGCCCGGTTAAGAATACCGTCCACGGCTGCGACTCCGCCGCCAACTTTCGTGCCTCGACGCGGTTGAGGGCCGGTTCGTCGGGCGTCCGATCGGCCAGCACCCGCGCCGGAGCACGGTAACGACGCCCGAGCAGCTTGACATAGCCGAACATGACACCAGCACTTGCCAAGCCGAGCAGCAGTTGGAACCCCGTCGCGGGATAGAGGCCAAGTACAACGGCGGCAGCGGTTAGGGCGACGAGCACCACGGCGAACACGATTAAGATCTGCCACCACAGGCGCTCTAAGGCACGGACGAAGGTCGCGATGAAGTCGGCTCGCTCCTGCACGCTGACCCAGATTGCCGCACCGACACGGTTCTCGCGGTAGAGGTACCCTAGGCCATGTGGCGTGAACTGCTCCTCGAAACGGCGGATTAGCATCCCCGACATCGGCGTCATCGCGGCACCCCAAGTAGGTCGACCCATCGCCATTCTCGACCAATTCGCAGACGATGTCACCTAGGCTCAAGACCCATTGATCACAGCCAAAAGATGACGGCAGCGGTTGCCCATTGGTTCAGCGATCACGCGCCACTGAGATGGCGAACAAACACGACTTCGACCGAATGCCTGCACGTCGGCTCGGAATGTTCATGGGCAGCTTCCGGCGTTTGGATAGCCGACGTGCGAGTTGGCGCTGCGGCTTACTTCAGATGCTGTGCCAGATATTTGTTCATCTCGAACATGGTGCATTTGTCGCGGCCGAACACCGCCTTGAGCTTGTCGTCGGCCAGAATCTCGCGCTTGTTGGCCGGGTTCTGCAGCTTGTGGGCACGGATATACTCCCAGACCTTGCTGACCACCTGCCCGCGAGCGATCGGCGCTGAGCCAACGATTTCGGCGAGTTGCGGCGAGGGTTGGAGCGGCTTTTGCAGCGCGTTAGGCTTCGCCGAGACAGCAGGGTCTTTGGTCGTGACCGCCTTGGCTTTCGGTTTCGTGGCCGGCATGATCTGAAAACCCCGCTCGATTGTCGCACCTCACATATCGACACAGCTGCCGAAGTTGAGCAACCCCATGCAGCCGGATAGCTCGTGCGCAGGGCTTCCGCCCGGCCGCGCCGCGCCGCCTTGGCGCGGCCAAAGCACCATAAGTGGTTTGTAACGTTACGGTCTGCGCTAGCGTACCAAGATACCATGTTGAAGCAGACTAAATTTGCCATTTACGAACTCAAAATAGCGATCGTCGTCTTCGCCGGTCTCATTCAATTTGCCGTGTTTAATTAATAGCTTGCTGTTGAAATACCGGCTCTTGTCGAACAGGGTCATTCGGCGGCCCGCCGAGCGGCTCCTCACAGGCGAGGCCGGCCCCGATCACCGCGGTCTGCATCGCCACCTTGTATGCATCGTCCGTCTGCCGACAAGTCCGCCTTACCTTTACACGATTCGCGGAGCCGCATGCCTCATGCCCGAAGGTCACACCATCCACCGGGCCGCGCGCGACCAGCGCCCGATGCTGGTCGGGCATGCGCTGACCGTCGCGTCGCCGCAGGGGCGCTTTGATGCGGGTGCCGCTGTGCTCGACCGGCAGCGTTGCACGGCCATCGATGCCTATGGGAAGCACCTGCTCTACCGCTTCGATACCGATCGCGCGCTGCACATCCACCTGGGCCTGTTCGGCCGGTTCCAGACCGCCCGCCTGCCCGCACCCGAACCGCGCGGCGCCGTGCGCGTCCGCCTGATGAGTGGCAGTCACGTCGTCGACATCAACGGTCCCAACACCTGCGAAGTGCTCGACGCGCTCGAGGTGGCCGCCCTAGTCGCGCGCATCGGTCCCGACGTGTTGCGCGCGGACGCCGACGCCGAACGTGCTTGGATGCGCATCGCACGCAGCCGCGTCGCGATCGGTCAACTGCTGATGGACCAATCGGTCATCGCCGGGATCGGCAATATTTACCGGAGCGAAATCCTGTGGCGGCAGCGGATCCATCCGGCCACGCCGGGCTCGGCGATCGGGCGGGACGGGTTCGACCGGATCTGGGCGGATGCCATCCATCTGCTCGCTATCGGGGTCGAGCGGAACGCGATCGTCACCGTCGAGGCCGCGCGGCCGTCGCGGAGCCGCTACCGCGAGCGCGTCAATATCTTCGGCAAGACAATATGCCCGGTCTGTGCGGGGCCGATCGAGCGGTTCGAGCTCGCGGCCCGGCGGGTGTTCGCCTGTGCGGCCTGTCAGCCCAAGGTGTGAGCGCGGCGCCCTTTCGCCACGCCGCGCTTCATCAAAATTAGACGTTGGCTTGAAAGACAAGAGTGACCGGGGATGAACGCCGCGAGCATTGGCCGCGCGGAGCCGTCAGGCATCGCGAACGGTCCAGGTGGCAAGGGAGACCATCCATGGCATCAACACCCCACAATGACGGACTTTCAGCGGGATGGGCAGCGGGACTTGCCGTAGGCGCAGTCTTCGCGGCCCTACTCGTTGGCAAGCGTGCAAGCCCCGCGCCCGATCATCCGCAGACGCAGCGCTGGTACAAGCGGCTCGAGAAGCCAGGCTTTACGCCGCCCACCCCGATCTACCCGCTTGCCTGGGCCGCGATCGAGGCATCTCTGGCTTACGGCGGTTATCGCCTACTTCGATCAGAGTCGTCGCCGGGGCGGACGAAGGCATTGGCGCTATGGACCCTGAATCAAGTTGGCATCGGCGGGTGGAGCGAAGTATTCTTTGGCCACCGGGCGCCGGGATGGGGCACCGTCGCCTCGGCCGGTCTTGGGGTCAGTGCAGTTAACTATGTTGCCGCCGCCAATCAGACCGACAAGATCGCTGCAGGGCTCGGCATCCCTCTCGTCGCATGAGTCACTTTCGCGACCCTGCTCTCCGAGGAAATCTGGCGGCGAAACTAACCGGCTGCTGCCAATTGCCCGATATCCAGTCGTTCGATGCACCTTTCGGCGGTCAAACTTTGACCGATCGTTCTTATTATCCAACCACAGCTTCAGCTCCGTTGAGGTTCCAGGTCGATAGCGAAGGAGGAGCTGCAGTTGAAGCCAAGCCTGTAAACCAGCGACGAACTAAGAACGCCTTCGGAGCGGCGATAAAAGCCGGCTGTCTCGCTTTGCTCCTGCCGCGGTCGCCCGCGCACGGGAACAGGTAATGAACGAAAACAATTTATGGAACGTTCTTCCAGCAAGGATATTTTGCACTGCAGCAACTGCGTCCGGAGGACGACAAGATGCCCAGCGTGCTTATCGGAACAGCGCTTATCGTGATCGGGCCGTTCGCCGGCATAGTGGGTGCGCTCGTCCTGTATGGTCGCAAGTATCGACGCTGGTCCTCGATCCAGAGCGAGACAGCCTTGTCGTCGAAGCCTAACGAGCCATTAGCGAGATAGGACGAGCCACGCGTCGCTGCGTTGACGGCGTGCGTGTTAGCGTTATAGCGACGAACTCGGCGATCGTGCTGCCGGCCTTGGAATCGGCCACCTAGCCGCCGCGATGACCAAAACTCGGACATTCGCGGCCAAAACGTGCCCTCCCGAAACTTGCTGCACGTTCAGATGGAATTTGAGACCGCTTCGCAATAATGCAATTGAGCACGAAAATGCTTGGGCCCTCACATGATCATGCTTGTGCGTCTGTCACCGCCCAGGCTAGCAAGAGTTCAATCCACAAGACATAGCTCGGGTCGAACATCTACATCAGCGGCTCGAATGGTGGAGAGCCCGAGCCGCTAGGCCTTGTCGATCGAAACGATGTCCATCGGACTTGATTCAATGCCCAGTGCAAGTGAGTACGCCAGACGTTTGCACGCTGCGGCCGTAATCGGTCGCGACGGTCGATACGATGAGGCGGCAGCCATGCTGCGCAGCGCGATCGCGTTGCTGCCGGAGCGGTACGAGGGGTGGGCGGGCCTGGCGGAATGCGAACGAGCGGCGCGTCGGCCGGAAGCTGCAATCGGGGCGCTTGACGCCGCGATCGTTCGGGCACCCGAACTGGCAACGCTCCGCTGCACCAAGGCCGGGATATTGCGCAGTCTCGGCCACAGCGAAGCCGCTGCCGACCTCTATGCCGCGGCAGTCCGCCTCGACCCAACATGCGTCGAGGCCGTGCTCGGCCAGGCGGCACTCGCGAGCGACGCCGGACGCGACGCGGAAGCCAGCGCGTTGCTTGCGACCTTACCCATGGCAGTGCGAGCACGGCTCGATGTCCGCTGGACCATTGCGCGGCAAGCGTTAGCGCTTGGAGACTGGGTAGCGACGCAGCGTGAGACAGAGGCCATTCTTGCGACGCCGGGAATCTCCGCGGCGCAACGCGCCGAGGCGCACCTGCTGCTCGGCGAGGCCGCAGGGGAGCAGGGGGATCGTGCGACAGCGTTTGCCGCCGCGATCGCCGGCAAGACCCTGCTGCGCAATCTGTATGCTGGCCTTGCGGGGTCGCACGAGAGGGAAGCGGCGAAGTCGCTCAGGCTCGCCCGCTGGTGGGGTGCCGCACCCGAAGCCGCGTGGCAGGCCGCGCCAAGCGCAGTGCCGTACCACGCTAGTGGGGCATCGGGCCACGCGTTCATTCTCGGTTTCCCCCGGTCGGGGACGACGCTTGTCGAGCAGGTGCTGGCGGGCCACGACCGGGCGGTCGTCCTTGAGGAAGCGCCGACGCTCGGCGAGCATTACGCCGCCTTCCTCTCTGACGACAGCGGCTGTTCGCGCCTCGCCGTGCTTAGCGCCAACGACGCCGATGCGTGGCGGGCGCGCTATTGGCAAAGCGTCGCGGCGCACGGCGTCGATGTCCGCGACCGGCTGTTCGTCGACAAGGCCCCCGCCGGCACGCTGACGTTACCGTTGATCGCCCGACTGTTCCCGACCGCGCGCATCGTGTTCGCGATCCGCGACCCGCGCGACGTCGTCCTAAGCTGTTTCCGGACCGCGTTTCAGATGAACGCGATGACCTATGCCTTCACCTCGCTGACAGGGACCGCCGAATGCTACGACGCGGTGATGACGATGGCAGCCTCCTATCGGCGCGCGACATTGCTCGCGATCGCTGAGCTCCGCCACGAGGCCCTGGTGGCCGACCCGGTGGGCGAGATCGCGCGTCTTGCAGCGTTTCTCGGTCTGTCGCACACGACGGGAATGGCTGACATTGCGGCAACTGCCTCGCGCCGCGACGTCCGCACGCCGAGCGCGCGCCAGGTCCGCGCGGGAATCAACCCGCGCGGTCTCGCGCGTTGGCGGACCTATGCCGCCGATCTCGCGCCGGTGCTGCCGACGCTCGCGCCGTGGGCGAAGGCGTTCGGCTACCCGCCCGACTAGAGCTTGGCGCGGATGCCGAAGAACACCTGGGTGCCGTTGGCATAGACCGCGCGCGGCTGGTCCGTGGTCGCGGCATAATATTTGAGCTTGGCATTGGTGATGTTCAGCGCGTCGACGGTCAGCGTCAGGTTCGGCGTGATCGCAAAGTTGGCCGAACCATCGAGCGTGCCGTAGTTGCTCTGGTTCTCGTACGACGCGCGGTCGAGGCCAACGAAATAGTGCGACCGATAAGTATAGGCGAGACGGACGTTGACCGGGCCCTTATCGAAGTAACCCACGACGTTGTACGTGAACTTGGAGGTCCCGACGAGCGGGCCGCCCGAGCCATCGTGCGCATCGACATAGGTGCCGTTCGCTTGAAAGCCGAAGCCGTAGCCGATCGGCTGCTGCACCTGCAGTTCGACACCCGACAGCTGCCCCGTCGTATTGATCGGCGACGAGATCGTATACTGATGGAAGCTGTTGTCGAGCTGGGTGAAATAGGTGCCGGTGCTGGTGCCGAACGCGACATACGATTGCAGGTCGTCGTGGAATACGCTGACCGAGGCGAGCGCGGCGGGCGCGTAATACCATTCGAGACTGCCGTCGAACACTGTCGCCTTGACCGGCTTGAGGTTCGGGTTGCCACCGCTACCGGTGAAATTCGTATCGGTCAGCGACACCGTCCCGCCAAGCGCGCTGAAGTCGGGACGCGACATCGTCTCGGCCGCCGCGACGCGGAGCAGGATCTTCGGGCTCAGGTCGAAGGTCAGATTGATACTCGGCAGGAAGTCGACGTAAGTATGCTTGACCTCGTTGATGTAGAACGGGCCGTAGGCCGAGGTGGTGATGACGTTGGCCGCGCAGTTCGTTCCGGGCGTGCATGTCACCGGCACGTTGACGAAGGCGTCTTCGCCGGTGCTCGCAACCCGCAACCCGACGTTGCCACGCCAGCCTTCGCCGCCGATATGGGCCATGACATAGCCCTCGATGTCGGTCTCCTTGACCTTGAATTCGCCCGGCCAATATTCGTTTGCGGGCTGGATGATATGCGACAGAGGTCCGCGGAACGGGTTCTGGATGTTGTTGATGACGGTGGTGATCGCCGCCGGGCTGCCACCGAGCGGGATGAGCAGGCCGGGAACGCCGAGCGCGCCGGCATTGAAGCCCGAAGGGTAGAGGGTCGGGCTGACCGCGGCGAAGTTGAGCAGGCCCGGGCTGTAGCACTGTCCGTCCGAGCCCAGCGTGCACCCGCGGTCCCAGCCGATCGTCTGGCGCTTGTGCTCTGCGAGGCGGACACCCGCGTCGACCGAGCGGATCGCGCCGCTATCGACATCGTAATGCGCGTCGAGCTTGCCGTAGCCCTCTTGGTCGGTCGACGTGAACGTCTCGTTGATCGCGAAGTCGTTCGACACGCCGGTTGGGCTCGCCGGATTGATGTTCGCAGTGGTTACAGCGAAGCCGTTGCCCGACGGGACATAGCTGACGCCGGTCGGGGCATCGACTTCGAAGAACGGCGATGACGGCGTGCGCCCGGTCCCGTGGGTGTAGCCGATCTGCGCCTTGATCGTCAGCCGGTCGGTCGGCTTGTAGGTCGCGTCGAGGTTGGCGAAGTAGCTTTCCGCGCTGGCGTCCGGCCGGACGATGTTATCGGCGACGATACCCTCGATCTGCTGGCCGGCGAACGGACCCGACGGCGCGACAAGCGGGAAGCTCGCCGCAACCAGCGTGCCATTCTTGACAGTGTAGCTGGTCGGCACGTTGCGATCGATTTCGCGCGACCCCCAGTAGAGGTAGTTGTCGTTGACGTTGCTCGCGTTAAGATACGAATAGAAGCCGCTCGCCTTGAGTTCGAGCGTATCGCTCGGTTTCCAGTCGATCGTCGAGACGCCGCCCTTGCGCGTCCGCTCCTGCTCGAACAGCGTCGAGCCGATCAAGGTCGGCGCCTGGACGCCGACGAGCGACGGGATCGCCGCGCCGGTGGCGTTGGCGCTTGTGATCGCAGAATAGCCGAGCGTCTCCTGGCCGTAACGGCGGAGGCTGCGCTGCTCGTAAAAGCCTTGGACGATGACGCCGAGGGTATTGTCGTCGTTTTGCCATCCGATCAGCGCGTTGGCTTGCGGCTTGGTCTGCTTGCTCTGCGTATTATACGCGCCCTGCGCCGACGCCTCGAAAGTCCAGGTCGTCTTGAGGTCAAGCCCGCTCCGCAGCCTGAGGTCGATCGAACCCGCGACGCCCCCCTCGAGCAGCGACGCGTCCTGCGTCTTGTTGACGATGACCGCCGACACGATTTCCGACGGCAGCAGGTCGAAGCTCGTCGACCGGCCGACGGTCTGGAACTGGTCAAGGACGAACCAGTCGCCGGTGGAGACGGCGTGGCCGTCGATTGTCACCTGCGTCAGGCTCGGCGAGGTGCCGCGGATCGAGACGCGATCGTTCTCGTCAAAGCCGCCCTCGCCACTCGAAGCCGACGAGGTGTTGACCCCGGGCAGCCGCTGCAGAGCGTCGGCGACGTTCTTGTCGGGCAGCTTGCCGATATCTTCCGCCGAGATTGCCTCGACATGGTTGTCGCTGAGCCGCTTGATCTCGATCGCGCGCTCGAGCGACGCTCGGACGCCGGTGATGACGATGTCGTCGGCAGCGGCCGGATCGGCCGCGCGGACCGGAGAGGCGGCGAGCATCAGCGCGAGTCCGCTGACCGAGCCAATCAAGACCTTTCGGTGATGTTGCATGCTATGTCCCCTCGTGCCCGCATTAGACAAATCAAAGACCAATCGCGGTCCGCCGACCGGGCTTTTCCCGGCTCTCACCTACGCGTATCGAGCTCCGAAACCAATCTGACATAGTTCGAGATTAAAAAACAAGTCCAAAAAAATATCTTTCTAATACCAATTTTTGGATGGTATGCACCGCTGCATTCGCTAGGCATAAGCCTGCGAAGGACACGGTTCAGGGGCAGCACGTGGCGCTGGTTGATGTCATCGGCGAAATCGATCGCGAAGCTCCCGGGCCGATGTATCAGCGGCTGCACCGCGCGCTGCGGGATGCGATCGCCGATCGCCGCCTGCGGACTGACGAGGCGCTGCCCGCCGAGCGCGACATCGCGCAGGATCTCGGCATATCGCGGATCACCGTGCGCAAGGCGATTGACGCGCTGGTCGAAGAGGGCCTCGTCACCCGCCGTCAGGGGGCCGGCACCTTCATCGCCGCCCGGATCGAGAAGAGCTTCTCGAAGCTGAGTTCGTTCTCGGAGGACATGGTTTCGCGCGGCCGTACCCCGCGCAGCGTCTGGCTGTCTCGCGGGGTCGGGACGGTGACGCCCGAGGAGTCGATGTCGCTCGGGCTCGGGCCCGGCACGCCGGTTTACCGGTTCAACCGCATCAGGTTTGCCGACGACGCCCCAATGGCGCTCGAGGTATCCACCGTGCCCGCCTCGTGCCTGCCGTCGGCCGATGTCGTCGATACTTCGTTGTACGAGGCGCTCGAAGCTACCGGCAATCGTCCGGTGCGGGCGCTGCAGCGGTTGCGCGCGGTGTTGTTCTCGCCCGAACAGGCCGAGCTGTTGACGCTCAAGGCCGGCGCGCCGGGGCTGCTGATCGAGCGGCGCGGGTTCCGCGCCGACGGAACGACGGTCGAAATTACCCAGTCTTATTATCGCGGCGACAGCTACGACTTCGTCGCCGAGTTAAACGTCGGTACATGACGACCTGTCTGACACAGTCGACGGCAATGTTCTGCGAAGCCGCCGAGGCGCCGGGACGCGTCGCCGGCGGGCGGCTGCGCCGTGCGCCGGTCATCGCCGAGCTTGCTCGCCGGCTGCGCACCGAGCCGCCGCGAGTCGTCGTCACGGTTGCACGTGGTAGTTCCGATAATGCCGCGACCTACGCCCGCTACCTGATCGAGACGCAGCTCCAGGTGTTGACCGCGTCCGCGCCGCCGTCGATCGCATCGGTCTATGCCACCCAGCCAGACCTCGCCGGCAACCTGTGCCTGGTAATATCGCAATCGGGACATAGTCCCGATCTGCTTGCGGCCGCGGCTTCGGCGCGCGCCGCCGGCGCCATCGTCGCGGCGATCGTTAACGACGAGGCGTCGCCGCTTGCCGCACTCGCCGACTTCGTCATACCGGTGGCGGCGGGGGCCGAGACGAGCATCGCTGCAACTAAGTCGTTCGTCTGCATGCTCGCCGCGATCGCCGAGCTCATCGCCGCCTGGACGGCGGACGAGGCGTTCGTTGCCGCCCTCGGCGATCTTCCCGACGCGCTCGCCGCGGCCTGGGAGCGCGACTGGACTGCGGCGCTGGACGTGCTGACACCCGCCGACCACCTTTACGTGGTCGGCCGCGGCCCGGTGCTCGGCGTGGCGCAGGAGGCCGCGCTCAAGTTCAAGGAGACGTGCGGCCTGCACGCAGAAGCGTTCAGCTCGGCCGAGGTCCGTCACGGACCGATGACCCTCGCAGGTCCGGCCTTTCCGATCTTCGCTTTCGTCCCCGACGACGCCGGGCAACCGGGCGTCGAGGCGATGATCCGGGCGTTTACCGAGCAGTGTGCGCCGGTCGTCGCCGCCGGTTATATTGCCGGACCCGGTATCGTCACGCTGCCGGTCGGGCCGAGCCATCACCTGCTGCGGCCGTTGCTGCAGACGCAGAGCCTGTACCGCCTCGTCGACGGTCTCGCGCGCCGGCGCGGGTTCGATCCTGACCGCCCTAACCTGCTGAGCAAAGTCACCCGGACGCTGTGATGGACCGATTGTTCGCCAATGGGAGCGTCCTGATCGACGGGCGATTTCGCGACGTCGATATCCTCGTCCGCAACGGCCGGATTGCGGCGATCGGCCCGCACGGATCGCTGGCTTTCGCGGGGCCATGTGTCGACCTCGATGGAAACCGCCTGCTACCGGGTTTCATCGATACCCAGGTCAATGGCGGCGGCGACGCCCTCTTCAACGCTGATCCGTCGGTTGCGACGATCTCGCGCATCGGCGCGGCGCACCGGCGCCTCGGCACGACCGGGTTCCTGCCGACGCTGATCAGCGACGACCTCGCCGTCGTCGAGGCCGCCCTTGCGGCGATGCGTGCGGCGATCGCCGCCGGCGTGCCGGGCGTTCTCGGCGCGCATATCGAGGGGCCGTTCCTCAATAGCGAACGCCGCGGCATCCACGCCGCCGACCGCGTCCGCCGCCTCGACGCAGAGGGACTCGCCGTGCTGACCGCATCGGGACAAGGCCGGGTGCTGGTGACGCTCGCCCCCGAACTCGTCGACGCCGAAGCGATCACAGCACTCAAGGCCGCTGGTGTCACGCTCGCCGCCGGCCACACCGACGCCAGCTTTGCCGAGATGAAGGCGGCCTTTGCGCTTGGGGTCAGCGGCATCACGCATCTTTTCAACGCAATGTCACCGCTGACGAGCCGCGAACCCGGCGTCGTCGGCGCCGCGCTCGAGGGCGACGCGTGGTGCGGACTGATCGTCGATGGCCGTCATGTCCACCCTGCCGTGCTGCGCCTCGCGCTCCGCAGTCGCGGGCCCGAGCGGCTGATGCTGGTGACCGATGCAATGCCGTGCGTCGGCGGCAACCGGACGTCGTTCGAGCTTCAGGGCCGCCGGATCGAGGTCCGCGATGGCGCGTGCTACGACGCCAGCGGCCAGCTCGCCGGGTCGGACCTGTCGATGGCGGCGGCGGTGCGCAATGCGGTCGAGCTGCTCGGGGTCGACCTCGTGACGGCATCGCACATGGCGAGCGGCAGCCCGGCGGCGTTTCTCGGCCTCGGGCACGAGACCGGACGGATCGCCGACGGGTTGCGTGCAGATTTCGTCCTGCTCGACGACGACCTCGGCATCTTGGGCACATGGATCGGCGGTACTGGCACGGACGAGGGCGATGTTTAGGATCGTGTTCGTCCTTCTTGTCGTCCTGGCGACCCAGGTGCGCGCGGCCGAGATCGATGTCATTCCGCGACCGGCGTCGGTCACGATCGCCACCGGCGCGGGCATTTTTCTCGGCGGGGACACCAAGATCCGGACGGCTCCGACGGACGCGGGCGCGGCTCAAGTCGCCAAACTATTGTCGTCGCTACTGGCGCACACGGTCGCGCCGACGAGCGCTCCCGGCGACATCGTCGTTCTGACCCGGGGCTCGGTTCCCGGCGGCGACGAGGCGTACCGGCTGGCGATTTCCGCCCACCGCGCGACGATCACCGCCGCGACCGACGCCGGGCTACGCTACGGCGCGGTGACGCTGTGGCAGCTCGCGACGGAAGGCAACTCGTCGTTTGCCGCCGCCGCCGTACCGGCGATGACGATCGTCGACGCGCCCCGCTTCGCGTGGCGCGGTCTGCTCCTCGACAGCGCGCGACATCTCCAATCGCCGGCGTTCATTCGGCGGACAATCGACTGGATGATGTGGCACAAGCTCAATGTGCTGCAATGGCATCTGACCGACGACCAGGGCTGGCGAATCGAGATCAAGGCGTATCCACGCCTGGCGACGATCGGCGGCTTCCGCACGGGCCGCGACGGCCAACACTATGGCGGCTATTATACCCAGGAGACAATTCGAGAACTGGTCGCCTATGCCACCGCGCGCGGGGTGAAGATCGTCCCCGAGATCGAGATGCCGGGGCACGCGTTTGCCGCGATACGGGCCTACCCGGGCGTCGGCTTCGCCGGCGTGACCGAGGCGGCGGCGGGGGACTGGGGCGTGTTCCCATCGATCTACCAGACCAACGAGGCGACCTTCACCTTCCTTACAACTGTCCTCGGTGAGGTGATCGACCTGTTCCCGAGCCGCTTCATCGCGATTGGCGGCGACGAAGCAGTCAAGACCGCATGGCAGGCCGATCCCGCGACGCAGGCGCGGATGCACGCGATGGGCCTCGCCGAAGCGACCGCGCTGCAGGCCGCGCTCGTCCGCCGCATCGGCGATTTTCTCAACGCCCGCGGCCGACGCCTGATCGGGTGGGACGAAATCCTCGACGGCACCCTGCCCGCGGCCGATGCGGTGCTCTCGTGGCACGGCGCCGACGGCGCGCTAGCGGCGGCAAAGGCCGGGCACGACGTCGTCATGTCGACCGCGCCGACGCTCTACTTCGACAACCGCCAGTCGACCTTGCCCGGTGAGCCGCCGGGACGCGGGACGGTCGTGTCGCTCGCCGACGTTTACGGCTACGATCCCGGCGACCCGCCGCTGCCGCCCGGTTCGCGCAAGGTCGCGCTGACCGATGCCGAGCGGGCGCATATCCTCGGCGTCCAGGCAACCCTGTGGACCGAGCACATGCCGGCCGAAAGTGATGTCGAGCGCATGGCGCTGCCCCGCGCGGCGGCGCTGGCCGAAGCCGGCTGGACCGCTGCCCCGCTCCGCGATTTCGGCGACTTCCTGACCCGCCTGCCGGCGCAGCTTGGCCGCTACCGGAAGCTCGGGCTCGACGCCGATGACGGCGCGGTCGGGGTCAGGGTCCTCGCCCGGCGCGAGGGCCCACAGGTCGCGGTCCGGCTCGACAATCAGCTGGGCTTCGCGGTTCGCTACACGACCGAGGGCAGCGACCCCACGGCCGGGTCACCGCTGGTCGCGGGCCCGCTTTTCGTGCCGCTTGGAACGACGGTGCGGGCGGCCAGTTTTGTCGGCGCGCGCGCGGTCTCGCCGGTGGCGGTGCGTACCCTCGATGCCGCCACCCTGCGGTACCGCGTTAGCCAGCAACTTCAACCGTGCAGCGAGCGGGTCGTTCTCAACCTCGCCGGTCCGGCCGGCCCGCTTCTCACCGATATCATGGATGCGTGCTGGCGCTGGCCGCATGCAGATCTCGACGGCATCGCTGCGATCAGCGCGGGCGTGGCGACGCTGCCGTTCAACTTTCAGCTCGGCGACCAGGCGGTGAGCGTGACGTTGCGGCCCCCGACGA
>CAXTPH010000033.1:0-14831 GCA_964245955.1 uncultured Sphingomonadaceae bacterium
GAAGATCGCCAAGGAGCCGATCAGCCTCGAGACGCCGATCGGCGACGAGGAGGATAGCCACCTCGGCGATTTCATCGAGGACAAGAACGCGGTGATCCCGGTCGACGCGGCGATCCATGCCAACCTCAAGGAGACGGTGACACGCGTTCTCGCGTCGCTGACCCCGCGCGAGGAACGCGTGCTGCGCATGCGCTTCGGCATCGGCATGAATACGGACCACACGCTCGAGGAAGTCGGCCAGCAATTCAGCGTCACCCGCGAGCGCATCCGTCAGATCGAGGCGAAGGCGCTCAGGAAGCTCAAGCATCCAAGCCGCAGCCGGAAGATGCGCAGCTTTCTCGACGTCTAGCCCCGCCGGGTGCTAACCCGCTACGACTGGCCCGTAATCGCCCTCGCGGCGGCATTCGCGGGTGTGGCGGGCTATGTCGATGCGATCGGCTTCCTGTTAACCGGCGGGTTCTTCGTCTCATTCATGAGCGGCAACACCACGCGCTTGGCGATCGGTGTCGCCCATGGATCGGCGGCCTTCGGTTTTGCAGCAATGCTGGTCGCGCTGTTCGTCGCCGGGGTCATCGTCGGCACGCTCGCCGGACGCCTTGCCGGAAAACGGCGGCATGTAGCGGTGCTGCTGCTCGTCACTCTTTTGCTTACGATGGCGGCGGTGCTCCACACCAGCGGTGCCGGGCGATACGTTGTCGGGCCAATGGTCCTAGCGATGGGTGCCATGAACACCGTATTCGCCGAGGACGGCGAAGTCCGCATCGGCCTGACCTACATGACGGGTACGCTCGTCAAGCTTGGCAAGTGCGTGACAACGGCGTTGCTCGGCGGCGATCGGTTCGGCTGGCTTCGCTACCTCCTGTTGTGGTCGGGTTTACTCGCCGGGGGCGTCGCCGGTGCCGTCGTGTTCGATCAAGTCGGGCCGAGTGCGCTGTGGGGCGCGGTCGCTGCAATGACGGTCCTCACAGCCATCGCCACGCAGATTGATCTCAAAGGGCGATGACACGCCTCCTGCATCCTCACCCTGTTCAGCTTTGATATTGTGCGCCGCAATACGGCAGCCTAGCGTTATCTTTAGGGGGTGCAGTTCGGCGGAGTAGCATAATGGTCGAGTTGCGAGGTCGGTCGCCCGGATCACCGGCGAGCAGCCGAAGCGCGCCGCTTCGCCGCCATAAGTTTGTCGCGCTCGACGGCCTGCGCGGCGTCGCGGCGGTCCTTGTTCTCGCTTATCATGCTCCCGATCACAGGATGGAGCACCTACTCCCGGGTGGCTATCTCGCGGTCGACCTGTTCTTCGTGCTGAGCGGGTTCGTTATCGCGCATGCCTATCAGGCGCGGCTCGATGCTGGCCTTGGCTGGCGCGAGTTCATGGTCGCTCGCCTCATTCGGCTGTATCCGCTTTATCTGTTGGGCACGCTGATCGCGATCACGCTCGTCGTGGGTCATCGTTTGATCCATCGCTCGGATCCGATCGGCCTGCCGTCGGTCGTTGCCGCACTGCTGTTTCTGCCGACGCCCGAGCGTATCGCGCCATATTCGCTCTACCCGCTCGATTTTCCAGCATGGTCGCTGTTTTTCGAACTGCTCGCCAATGCGGTCTTTGCCGCAGTCGCGCGACACCTCACCGACCGCCGGCTCATGGTGGCAATCGGCCTCGCCGCCGTCGGGCTGATCGTCAGCGCGGCGGCCTATGGCTCGCTCGATGCCGGCTACGAGTGGACCAGTTTTGGCGCCGGGCTCGGACGGGTCGGCTACACCTTTCTCGCCGGGGTCGCGGTCGAGCGGCTGTGGCGGCGCGGACGATGGCGCGTGATCGCCCTGCCGCCGCTGGCCGGGGCGGTGATCGTGATCGCGCTCTTAGCGATGCCTGCCGGACCTTGGCGGAATGCTTTCGATGTCGTCGCGGCGCTGATCGTCATGCCGCTGCTAATTCTCGCCTCGGCTCGCCGCGAGCCCGATGGCCGCCTCGCCACGCTGTTTGCGGGGGCTGGTGCCATGTCCTACGCGATCTATGCGCTGCATGCTCCGCTGCGCAACTGGCTGGTTTCGGCCGCACCGTACATCGTTGGGCGCGACTACAAACAGCTCGGAGCGGCGGGCACCCTCTTTTTCCTCGGCCTCGTCATAGCTTTCGCCGTGGCCGCCGACCGGTTGTACGATACCCCGGTTCGACGCTGGCTTACGCGGCGCGGATTGAAGGAGCAGTGTGAAATATTGGGTGCGCAACAATCGTAAGTCGCGAGATCCGGCGCGGTCGGTGGCGCCGGTGCGCCATTTGGCCGGGGTCGCTGCCGTGAGAGGCTGAACGCAGTGGCCCAGCATCTTGATCTTACGTAGCGTTGATCGTCTATCGAGGCGGCCAACCACGACCGTCACGCTTGATTTCGGCGCTGCGATGGTCGTTCGACCCAACAATAGAAATTGGAACCCCAATCAACGCGTGGCTGGGAAAGGCGTCATAGCAGCGAGCGATTAGCGCAGCTTCAGGCGAGACGCGGGCGCGGTTCGGCGGTTGAGCAACATCGACAGCCGCCGACGGGCGAACGGGTCAACGTATCTTGCTAGAACAGCGGCGACGGCAACCATCGTTATCGCGCACACGACCGCCCAAGCCGCATCACCGATGCCGCCCTTCCCGCGGAAGGTGCGCAGGATGTGCAGCAACGGAACGTGCACCGCGTACAGCGGGTAGGAAATATCGCCGAGCCAAGCCAATTGACTGCGCCCCGCACGCGGGAGTTCGCTGCTCGTCCCGATCCATACCAGCGCGGGAAAAACCACGATAGCCAGGAGGATGTCGAGCAGCGGTCGCAACGTGGGTGACGTCGGCAACGCGAGGCATGCTGCTAGGCCGGCTAGCAGCAGCCAGGCCGAGCGGCGTGGAACCGGATCGTCGATGCGGTACCGCGCAATGATCATGCCGGCCACGAAGGAGAAGGTAACGCGCGCAAGACCGAAGCCGGCCGTGCCCCAATCGAAACCGATGTTCATCTCACCGTATTGGAAGGCCCCGAATACTATCCCGGCAGCGCCGCCCGCTGCAACCACGACCAACACCGACGTCTGCCAGCGAAACGCGAACGCCGCGTAGGCAGCGTTCGCGACGAGTTCGAAGAACAGCGACCACGCCGGCACATTGAGTGGAAACAACACGCCCGCGATCGGCACCGGCAGCATTAACAGATTGAACGGCGCCGCCACCAACATCGCACCCATCTCACCGCCACGGTGCGTCATTAACAGCAATCCAACCCACGCCAGTTGGATGACCAGCCCGGCCGCGAATATCGGGTAGAGCCGCACGAGCCGTTTGGCGGCGAACTGCAACCAAGACAGTGTCACCGAAAGTTGTGCGTCATAGGACTTGGCGATCACGAAACCGCTCAGCACGAAGAAGAAGTCGACGGCGAGATAGCCGCCGGGCGCCCAGCCGGCATCGATCGACTTACCTACGTGGAACATCAGGACGAATAGCGCCGCAACGCCGCGCATCGCATCGAGCAGGTGATTTCTCGCGCGCACTCCAACCCTTCATTCGCCACTGTACCTGGCCATAGCTTGGAAAATGGTTCAAGCGCCATCCGGCGGATCGCAGCCTCGCTGACCTGGCTGCGGCCAATGACAGCTGTTGCGCTGCGCCTTGCCCGTCAGACAGTGGCGAGATACCGATTACGCTGACGTCAACCGACCCAGGGCTTACTCATGCGCTTCGAAGGCACAGCCGGCTATGTGGCCACCGACGACCTGAAGGTCGCGGTCAACGCCGCGGCGACGCTCCGCCGCCCGCTGCTCATTAAGGGCGAGCCCGGGACCGGCAAGACCGTGCTCGCCGGCGAGATCGCGCGCAGCTTCGGCGCGCCACTGATCGAATGGAACGTCAAATCGACGACGAAGGCGCAGCAGGGCCTGTACGAATATGATGCCGTCAGCCGCCTCCGCGACGGCCAGCTCGGCGACGCACGCGTCCGCGACATCTCGAACTACATCCGCCGCGGCAAGATGTGGGAGGCGTTCACCTCGCCCGTCCTTCCCGTCCTGCTGATCGATGAGATCGACAAGGCCGACATCGAATTCCCCAACGATCTGCTGACCGAACTCGACCGGATGGAGTTCGACGTCTACGAAACCGGCGAGCGGGTGATCGCGGAGCAGCGTCCGATCGTTATCATCACGTCGAACAACGAGAAGGACCTGCCCGACGCCTTCCTGCGCCGCTGCTTCTTCCACTACATCAAGTTCCCCGACCGGAGCACGATGGAGGCGATCGTCGCGGTCCACTTCCCCGACATCACCGGCACGCTCGTTCGCGAGGCGCTCAACATCTTCTACGACATCCGCGAAGTGCCGGGGATGAAGAAGAAGCCAAGCACGAGTGAACTCCTCGACTGGCTCAAGCTACTGATGCACGAGGACCTGCCGCTCGAAGTGCTCAAGTCGCGCGATACGAAGACCCTTATTCCGCCGTTGCACGGCGCGTTGCTCAAGAACGAGCAGGACGTGATGCTGTTCGAGCGTCTGGCGTTCATGTCGCGGCGGCAGGGCGGTCAGGGATAGATGTTGCTCAACTTCCTTACCGAACTCCGCGCCGCGAAAATTCCGGCGTCGCTTAACGAGCATCTGACGCTGCTCGAGGCACTGAAGGGCGACGTCATCGACTTCAGTGTCGAGCAATTCTATTATCTCAGCCGCAGTTGTTACGTGAAGGACGAAGGGCTCCTCGACCGCTTCGACCAGGTGTTCGGCAAGGTTTTCAAGGGCATCGAGACCGTCGTCGACACCGGCACCGCCGAGATTCCCGAGGAATGGCTCAGGAAGGTCGCCGAACTCCACCTGACCGAGGCGGAGATGGACGAGATCAAGAAGCTCGGCTCGTGGGACGAGATCATGGAGACGCTGAAGAAGCGGCTCGAGGAGCAGAAGGGGCGGCACGAGGGCGGGTCGAAGTGGATCGGCACCGGCGGGACCTCGCCGTTCGGTGCGAACGGCTACAACCCCGAAGGTGTCCGCATCGGCCAGGACGCTGGACGACAGGGCAAGGCCATCAAGGTCTGGGACAAGCGCGAGTTCAAGAACCTCGACGCGACGGTCGAACTCGGCACGCGCAACATCAAGCTCGCGCTGCGCCGCCTGCGCCGCTTCGCCCGTGACGGTGCGGCCGACGAACTCGACATGGACGCGACGATCAGCGGCACCGCGAAGAAGGCGTATCTCGACATCGTCATGCGCCCCGAGCGGCACAATGTGGTCAAGGTGCTGCTGTTCCTCGACGTCGGCGGATCGATGGACCCGTTCATCAAGATTTGCGAGGAGCTGTTCTCGGCCGCGCGGTCCGAATTCAAGCACCTCGAATTCTTCTACTTCCACAATTGCCCGTACGAGGCGCTGTGGCAGGACAACCGCCGACGCTGGAGTGAGCGGACGCCGACGCTCGACTTGCTCCACAAATACCCACACGATTACAAGCTGGTGTTCGTCGGCGACGCGTCGATGTCGCCGTACGAGATCAACTACCCGGGCGGCTCGGTCGAGCATTGGAACGAGGAGAGCGGCGAAACCTGGATGCGCCGGATGCTCGACGTCTATCCTGCCGCCGTCTGGCTCAACCCGATCCCCGAGGCGAGCTGGAGCCACGGCCAGTCGATCCAGATGATGAAAAGCATAATGGAGGACCGGATGTACCCACTGACGCTGGGCGGGCTCGATCTGGCAATGCGCGAGCTTACGAGGGCACGGTAGCCATCGTCGCTCGGTCTCCCCTGGTAGCGGGCGCTAGTTCCCCGGCAGCGGCGGAAGCGAATAGAGCCAGATGTTAATCAGTACGACGACACCGGCCCCTACCATCAGCGTCGCCTTGAGCCGGTCGCCGTAGCCGGTTGCCAGCGCCCAGACGCCGAAACCGGCGAGCAATAATCCGGCCAGTGCGCCGAGCGACAATAGGGTCGCCATCATATCGTCAGCGCCTGCCGCACCGCGCGCGCCCAGGCAGACCGAGCCGTTTGGCGGGCAGCGGCGCTCATCGCCGGTGCGAACATCCCCTCCGCGGCGTGCATCGCGCTCGCCGCGGCGAGATCGGTGAAGATTCCCGCCCCAACCCCGGCAAGCATCGCCGCGCCGAGCGCGGTCGTCTCGATCACGCGCGGACGCTCCACCGTCACGCCGAGCGTGTCGGCGAGGTTCTGGCAGAACCAGTCGTTCGCGACCATGCCGCCATCGACCCGAAGCCGATCGCAGCGGACGCCGTCGGCGGCGAGCGCGTCGAGCAGGTCGGCGGTCTGGTGCGCAACCGCCTCGAGCGTCGCGCGGGCAAGGTGCGCGCGGGTCGTCGCCGCGGTGACGCCGGTGATCAGTCCGCGGACGTCGGCGCGCCAGTGCGGCGCCCCCATGCCGGTGAAGGCGGGAACGACGACGACGCCACCGCTATCATCGGTGCCACGCGCCAGCGCCTCGGTTTCGGCGGCGGTGGCGATCACCCCGATACCATCGCGCAGCCATTGCACCGCCGCGCCGGAGGTAAAGATGCTCCCCTCCAGCGCATAGGCCGCCACGCCGTCGAGCCGCCATGCCAGCGTCGCCAACAGCCGATGGGCCGATACCGGCGGCGCGGTCCCGGCGTGGGCGAGGACAAAGGTGCCGGTGCCGTAGGTCGCCTTGACCATCCCCGGCGACAGGCACCCCTGCCCGACCGCGGCGGCATGCTGGTCACCCGCGCAGCCGGTGATCGGAATCTGCCGCCCCGCGATCGTGGCCATGCCGAGAGCGCCGGCACAATCGGTGATCGCCGGCAGTGCCGCGACCGGGATGCCGAAGCCGTCGGCGAGCGCCGCGTCCCACGTGCACGCGCGCAGGTCCATCAACAAAGTCCGCGACGCATTGGTGGCATCGGTCGCATGGACCGCTCCCCCGGTCAGTTTGAACAGCAGCCACGCGTCGACCGTGCCGAGCGCGAGGCTGCCGGTTTCGGCGGCAGCGGCGATCACGGGCCATTCCGCCAGCGCCCAGGTGATCTTCGACGCCGAAAAATAGGGGTCGAGCACGAGGCCGGTCGTCGCCTGGACCTGGGCTTCGCGCCCGTCGGCGACCCAGCCCGCACATAGCGCCGCACCGCGCCGATCCTGCCAGACAATCGCCCGCGCCAGCGGCGCGCCGGTCGCACGATCCCAGAAGACGACCGTCTCGCGCTGGTTGGTCAGACCGAGGCACGCGATCCGCTCGACCCCGACTGCCACGGCAACCGCCTCCAGACAGTCGCGGCTGAGCGCCCACAGTTCGTTAGCATCGTGCTCGACCCAGCCGCTTGCAGGATAATATTGCGTGATCGGTCGCGCCGCGGTGGCGACGATCGCCCCCGTTCGATCGAACGCCAGCGCCCGGGTCGAGGTCGTGCCCTCGTCGAGGACGAGGATCAGGTCGGGCTCGGGCATCCATCCTCCAGTCGGGCAGGCCGGGCCGCGTATAGGACCGACAGCTAGCTCCGGCTATGTCGCAGTTGACGACTTGGCCGTCCGACGGCGAACCAGCATTCGTCCCTCCGCTGGGAAGGCGGCGATCCGACCGACCGAAACAGCGAACCTGCGACAATAAGCAGCAAACCGTTGTCACAAAAGCACAATCTAAACTCAAATGTGGGAAGCTGGGCGATATTCGATCAAAGCGCATTGCCAGCGCCGACGCGATAATCTTTATCCTGTCACATCGGCCAATTTTCCAAGCCGAATTTGCGGGGGCAAAGATTACAATGCGATCACATGCACTGCTGGGCGCTTGCGCCTTGGCGACGACGGCGTTTTTCATCGTTCCGGCCGTTGCCGATGCGCAAGTTCTGGCGACCGCCGGTGCCGATACCACAGTAGCGCCAAATGATGGCGACGATACTGCAATCGTTGTTACTGGTACCCGGATCAATCGACCCAATATTACATCAGCTGTGCCGCTGACATCGTTGACTGCGACCGAGTTGCTTGGCCAGTCGGGCAGCGTGTCGATCGGCGATACGCTCAACGAACTGCCGCAGTTGCGCGCCACGCGGACCCAAGCGAACTCGACACGGTTCATCGGCACTGCCGGCATCACCGCGCTCGACCTGCGCGGTCTGGGGACTGCGCGCACGCTCGTCCTCGTCGACGGCCGCCGCCTGATCACGGCGACACCGGGCGTCAACATCCCGGACATCAACGATGTCCCGACCGATCTGATCGACCGGGTCGATATCGTCACTGGCGGCAACTCGGCGATCTACGGTTCGGACGCGGTCGCGGGCGTCGTCAATTTTGTCTTGAAGCAAAATTTCGAGGGCTTTGCCGGACGCGCGCAGGGCGGGGTTTCGTCGCGCGGCGACCGCGGCAATTATTTCGTCGATCTGACCTACGGACATAATTTTGCCGAGGGTCGCGGCAATGTCGCGCTGTCGGGTGAATATGTTCGCGAAAACACACTGACGAATACCCAGCGCGACGGCCAGACCGGCGCGCTGACCGGCACCAGCGCCTTCAACCTCGTGCAGAACGTTGGCGCGAACCTCAACCCGAGCGCGGGTGCCCTCCACCCGGCCGAATCGTCGCTCGGCGACGGTATCCCCGATCGCGCGTTCCTGCGTGGGATCACCAATGCCTCATTCTCCGAGGGCGGCCTTTATACTGCGACCTGCCCGGTCGCGGCGGGCGCAACGGAGACAGCGGCGGCCTTTGCCGCCCGTCGTCTCGCCGCGTGCTCCGGCATCCCGAATTTCGGGAGTTCGAATACCTTGGCGCAGTTCGGCACGACCTTCGTTTTCAACAACGACGGGACGCTGCAGAAGAACCCGTGCACGGCTGACTTGCGCGCCTTTGGGTCGGGCAATTGCGTCGGCGGCCTCGGATCGACGCTGCGGCTGACCGGTTTCCTCGAGCCCGGCATTACGCGCAAATCACTCAACTTCCTCGCGCACTACGAAGTCTCGCCAGCCTTCGTACCATATGTCTCGGCGCGCTATGTCCGCGTCGATGCGAACCAGGAAGGCCAGCCGACCTTCTTCACCAACACCTTCAACATCGCGAACCCGTTCCTGTCGACGCAGGCGCGGACGCTGATCCAGTCGACGCTTGCGCCCGGCCAGACGACGTTTACCGCTTCGCGCTTCGATATCGACTTCGGCGGTCGCGGCGAGCTTCACCGCCGCGAAAACTACAACGGTCTCGTCGGTGTCCGGGGAACGTTCAACGACGACTGGAAGTACGACGTCTCGGTCAACTACGGCCACCTTTACACGTTCTACAAGACCAACGGGAACATCTTGCGGGCGCAGTACGCCAACTCGATCAATGCAGTTCGCGACGCCGGCGGCAACATCGTCTGCGCGATCAATGCCGTCACCGTCACCGATCCGGCCTGCGTCCCCGTCAACCTGTTCGGTTCGGGCCAGCCGTCGGCGGCGGCGCTCAAATATTTCGGCTACGTCTCATCGCGCGTTCAAAAGGCCGACCTGCTCGATGCAACCGGCTATGTTGCCGGCGATTCGTCGAAATTCTTCAACCTGCCGGGCGGCCCGGTGGCATTCGTCGTCGGCGGCGAATACCGACGCGAGACGGCATTTGCGGCGTATGATCCGGTCACGTCGGACCCGCGCGGGCTGACCTTCCTCAACATCATCCCCGACTTCCGCCCACCGGCGCAGGTCACGGGCGAAGGGTTCATCGAAATCAGCGCGCCGATCCTCAAGGATCGCCGTTTCGTCGAAGAACTGTCGCTCGATGCCTCGGGCCGCGTGTCGAACTACAACATCGGCAACACCGGTACGGTCTACACCTACAACGTCAACGGCGTGTACGCACCGTTCCGCGACCTCAAGTTCCGTGCAGGTTACGCCCGCGCGGTCCGAGCTCCGACCCAGAGCGACCTGTACGGCGCGCAGACGCAGACCTTCCTCAACGGCCTCGTCGATCCATGCGGCCAGCAAAACATCAACAGCGGTCCTAACGCCAACCGCGTGGCGAACTGCGCCGCGGCGGGCGTGCCAACCACGCAGACCTTCACTGTCGGCGGCGTCACCTCGACCGAGCCGTTCTCGAACCGCGCTGGATCGGGCATCTCCGGTTTCAACGGGGGCAATCCGAAACTCAACGCCGAAAAGAGCGACAGCGTGACGATCGGTGCGGTGATCCAGCCGCGCTTCGTCCCCGGCCTCGCCCTGACCGTCGATTACTACCATATCAACATCAAGAACGTGATCGTCTCGGTCGCACCGCAGACGATTATCAACCAGTGCTACGACAGCACATCCGGGATCAACAACCAGTTCTGCGCGGTGGTATTCCGTAACCCGAACGGGACCTTCAAGGGCCAGTCGGACGTCCAGCACGCCGGCAGCACGATCACCCTCCCAACGTCGGGTCCATCGTTCCTGTCGGTGCCGTTCAATTACGCGCGCAACGTCACCAGCGGCCTCGACATCGACGCGTCTTACCGCTTCAACGTTGGCGACTTCGGCGTCAATCTGCGCACGATCGCGACCCACACCTTCGTCAAGAACAACTTCAACGACGTGACCAACCCGGCATTCGCCATTCGCCAGCTGGGCGTGCTCGGCGACCCCGAGTGGCAGGGCCAGATCTCGGCCAACGTGACCAAGGGTATCTTTAATCTTGGCTACCGCTTCCGGGTCATCGGTCGGACGGTGGTATCCGGCGCGTACGAGACCCAGAATGCGTTTCAGGGTCGCCCGGCGCAGAACCCCGATGCTTATCCATTCATCTGGTATCCGACGATCACCTACCACGACCTGCGGCTCGACATTGCGCCGAAGAAACTGCCGTTCAAGCTGTACGTCGGCGTCGACAATGTCTTCGACCAGTTGCCGCCGTACGACCTGCAGGGAACCGAGGGAGGTGACCCGTACAGCCCCGTCGGCCGGTCGTTCTACGCTGGCGTCGCCGTCCATTTCTAGCCCGGCGGTTGGGCGACGAGGGCGATCTCCGCCCCCGTCGCCCGATGCTGAACCGCTCGGCCCGCGCTGCCATCGTCGCGGCCGCGGTCGGCGCTCGACTTGCGCTGCGGCACGCGGCAGAAAGCGCGGCGTGGGCACGATCCTCGATCTTCTCGTCATCGGCGGCGGCATCAACGGCGCCGGGATCGCGCGCGACGCTGCCGGACGTGGGCTATCGGTTGCGCTGGTCGAGGCCGGTGACCTCGGCGGCGCGACATCGAGCGCTTCGACCAAGCTGATTCACGGCGGGCTGCGTTACCTCGAATTCTACGCCTTCGGGCTTGTTCGCAAGGCACTTGCCGAACGTGAGGTGTTGCTCGACATCGCGCCGCACATCAGTTGGCCGCAGTCGTTTGTCCTGCCGCACTCGCCCGAGCAGCGCCCCGAATGGATGCTCCGCGCCGGGCTATGGCTATACGACCATCTGGCGCAACGCGACGTCGTGCCGGGTTCAAGCCGGATCGACCTGCGGCAGGACCCGGCGGGGCGCGCGCTCCAGCCGCAATTCCGCACCGCCTTCCGTTATTGGGACGGCTGGATTGACGACGCGCGACTGGTCATCGCCAACGCGCAGGACGTCATCGCGCGCGGCGGCACCGTCCTGCCGCGAACCCGCGTCACCCGCGCCGCGTTCGACGGAAGCCAATGGATCGCAACGCTCGGCGACGGCCGAGAACTTTCTGCGAAACAGATCGTCAACGCCGCCGGGCCGTGGGCCGAGGAGGTCGCGCGTACCGTGCTCGGGCGCAACGATGCCCCGGCGCTGCGGCTGGTTCAAGGATCGCACATCGTCACGCGCCGGGTCCACCTCGGGCGTGACGCCTTTATGTTCCAGCAGCCCGACGGGCGGATCGTTTTTGTCTTGCCTTACGAAGGCGACTTTTCGCTGATCGGCACGACCGAGCACGCCGTCGACCATCCCGGCGCGGTCGCGATCACCACCGCCGAGGCCGACTATCTGCTCGCCGCAGTCAATCGCTTTATCTCCCGGCCCCTGACCAGCGCCGATATCGTCCACCGCTTTGCCGGGGTTCGACCGCTGATCCTCGAAGCGGGCAAGGGCGAGCGCGAAACGGGCCGCGACTTCACTCTCGTCGAACACGCCGGGGTCCCCGCGCTTACCGTCGTCGGTGGCAAGATCACAACGTACCGCGTCCTTGCCGAGGCGGTGCTGGCAAAGGTCGCACCGAAGACCAAGCGCTGGACTGCAACCGCGCCGCTGCCCGGTGGCCAGATTGAGCGCCTGCCGGGCGAGAATGGCCAGGCCGCATTCAGGCGCTGGCTCGAGAGCTTGACGCAAGCCTATGAGAATTATGATCCGAAGTTTATCCTTCGCCTCGCCCGGACGCTCGGCACCGCCACCGAGCCGTTGCTCGCGAGCGGCCTCGGCGACAATCTCGGCGGGGTGTTCGAGGCAGAACTCCAGCACTTCCGCGACGCCGAATGGGCGGCGAGCGCCGATGACGTTTTGTGGCGGCGGACGAAGCTGGGCCTGCACCTCGACGGCGCGGCCAAGGCGCGCGTTTCGGCATGGTTCGGCGAGGGAACCCCGTTTGACGACGGCATCGCCGCGGCGACCCACCGCTTCGCCGTACCTGGGGCGGATTAGGGTCGCGCAAGCACAGGAGCACGACGTGCCTATCGAGCAGGTAATAATTCCCACCGGCGACGGTCGTTGCCGTTCGTATGTCTTGACGCCTGCCGGTGGCGAGATGTGGTCTGCCGTGATCTTTTACATGGATGCGGGGGGTATCCGGCCCGCGATGATCGAGATGGCGCAACGTCTCGCCGACGCCGGCTACGTCGTATTGCTGCCCGATCTGTTCTACCGATTTGGGCCGTACGGACCGTTCGTTCCTAGGGAGGTCTTCGCCGGTGATTTCCGGGCGATCCTCGGCCCGCTGATGGCGACGACAGGCAACGATAAGGCGGCCGCAGACACCGGCGCATTGCTCACCTACCTCGATATGCGGTCAGATGTTGCCGGTTCGCCGGTCGGCGCGGTCGGCTTCTGCATGGGTGGCGGCATGGCCCTCGCCGCGGCGGGGACCTACGCTCGCTTCGGCGCAGTCGCGAGTTTTCACGGCGGCAATCTCGCCACCGACACGCCGGCCAGCCCACACCGCCTCGCGCCGAATCTGAAGGCCGAGGTCTATATCGCCGCTGCCGCGAATGACGGGAGCTACCCCCCGAGATGGCGGGACGTTTCGAAGAAGCGCTGGCGGGGGCCGGCGTGCGCTACCGCGCTGAAACCTACCCAGCCGCGCACGGGTGGATGATGCCAGATTTCCCGGTCTACGATCACGCTTCCGCCGAACGCGGCTGGACAGAGATGCTCGCGCTGTTCGATCGTACGTTGCAGCCGGCGTGATCCGGGCGATCTCAATCCTGCGTACCGGCCCTTAAACGGCGAGGCACCGCGCGAAGACGTCCGCGTCGACGTTGCCGCCTGACAAAACGACGACCGCGGTCTTGCCCTTGAGATCGACCCGCCCGGTCAGCGCCGCCGCGAGCGCGACCGCGCCGCCGGGCTCGACGACGAGCTTGAGGCTGCGGAAGGCGAAGGCGACCGCATTCGCCGCTTCGGTGTCGGTCACCGCGACTCCGGTCGCCCCTCGTTTGCTGAGGATGCCGAAGGTCAGCGGGGCCATGACCAGCGTCTGCAGCGCGTCGCAGATCGTCGGCCCGGGCGTCTCGACGCGGACGATCGCGCCGCCGGCAAGGCTGCGGACGACGTCGTCGTACCCGACCGGCTCAACAGCGACGACCGGCAAACCCGAGCCGATCGCGAAACCGCTCGCGAGTCCGCCGCCGCCGCAGCAGACGACCGCGAGGTCGGCAGTAACGCCCATCGCCGCAAGGTCCTCCACCGCCTCGAGCCCCGCCGTCCCCTGCCCCGCGACGACGAACGGATCGTCGAACGGCGGTACGATCGTCGCGCCACTGTCGCCGACGAGCCGCACGGCAATGGTGACGCGGTCCTCGGTGTAGCGATCATATTGGACGACGATCGCGCCGAACCCCTTGGTGTTGGCTACCTTCAGCACCGGCGCGTCGGCCGGCATGATGATCGTCGCCGCGATGCCGAGCAGCTGCGCCGCCAGCGCCACCCCTTGAGCATGGTTGCCGCTGCTGAAGGCAACCACGCCGCGCGCGCGTTCATCGGGCGTAAGCGCCGCCAGCCGGTTGTACGCGCCGCGAATCTTGAACGAGCCGGTTCGCTGCAGGCACTCGGGCTTGAACCACACCTTTCCCCCACAGATTGCATCGACCGCGTCCGAGCGAAGCAGTGGCGTCCGCACTGTCACACCTTTGACACGAACCGCCGCGGTTCGCACATCATCCAAAGAAACCATTGAAAAAGCGTCCCTTTTAGCTTTGGTCTAAGCTATTGATCGGCCAAGCGAATACATCAAAAATCACTGTCACAAAAAACCGCTTTACACGAACCACCGGCGACCCTAGATACGCCCACGCTGCCCCATGGGACTTCCACCGCAAGGCAGTTTTGGTGCTACCCGTTTGTAGCGAACTGACTCCCGGAGGTCCCTTGAATTGCATAAGCCCAGCAACGCGCTGGGGGTAGCCCGCGACCGTCGTCCGTCGCAGCCCGTTACCCTCGTCCGCCCTCACGCCGCCACCCGCGCCGCCCGATTCTTCGCGTCGAAGTTTCCGGGGACGTCGATGTACGCCGTGAAAGCGAACCCGTCGCCCGACCTGATCCGCCTCCTGTGGGATGGCGGAATCACGCACTATGACGTCGCCTCGATCGTCGAGGTGCGCCTCGTGCGCGGTCTCCTTCCGCACGCCACGCTGTGCTTCATGCACCCGGTCAAGCCGGCCGAGGCGATCGCTGAGGCGTATCACGTCCATG
>CAXTPH010000034.1:0-14783 GCA_964245955.1 uncultured Sphingomonadaceae bacterium
ACCAAGGGCTTCGGCTTCATCCAGCGTGAGGACGGCGGCCCCGACGCGTTCGTCCACATCTCGGCGGTCGAGCGCGCCGGCATGGCGGGCCTCGACGAGGGTCAGCGCGTGTCGTTCGAGCTCGAGCTCGACCGGCGCGGCAAGCAGGCGGCGATCAACCTCACCGCGCTGTAAGCGTCACACCAAATCGTCAGACGGGGCTGCGGAAACGCGGCCCCGTTTTCGTTTGCGCGACGCCGATCCGCGCGGATAGCGTGGTCGCGATGGAGATCACCGCCCCGCTCGCCGCGCTCGTCGTCGCGGTCGAGGCCGCCGATGGGTCGGCGGTCCATGCCGGGCAGACGCTCCTCGTCCTCGAATCGATGAAGATCGAGCACGTCGTCGTGGCTCCGGTCGGGGGCGTGGTCCAACGAATCGCGGTCGCTGTCGGCGATATCACCGAGCCGGGCCAGGTTCTGCTCGCGTTGACCGCAGGCGACACCGCCATTGCCGCGGCACCCGTCGCCGCCGCCGACCCTGACGCGATCCGCCCCGACCTCGCCGAGGTCATCGCCCGCCACGCCGAAACCCTCGATACCGGCCGGACCGATGCCGTGACGCGCCACCATGCCCGGGGCCGGCGGACCGCGCGTGAGAATATCGCCGACCTCGTCGATCCCGGTAGCTTCACCGAATATGGCGCGCTGGCGCTGCCGGCGCAGCGCCGCCGCCACAGCGTCGAGCATCTCCGCGCAATCGGCCCGGCCGACGGTCTCGTCGCCGGCACTGCGACGGTCGCCGGGCGGCCGCTGCTGGCGATGGCGTATGACTACATGGTCTTCGCCGGGACCCAGGGCCACGCCAACCACAAGAAGACCGACCGCATGCTGGCGCTCGCGGCGCGGTCGCGGCTACCGCTGGTCTGGTTCGTCGAAGGCGGCGGCGGCCGCCCCGGCGACACCGACGCTTATGGCGCGACCGGGCTCGACGTGCCGAGCTTCCGCGCGCTCGCCGCGCTGTCGGGCAAGGTGCCGCGGATCGCCATCGCCGCCGGGCGCTGTTTCGCCGGCAACGCGGTGATGTTCGGCCTGTGCGACGTGACGATCGCGACGCGCGACTCGACCATCGGTCTCGGCGGCCCGGCGATGATCGAGGGCGGCGGGCTGGGGCGCTTCACCCCCGAGGAGGTCGGGCCGATCGCGGTCATGGCGACGAACGGCGTCGTCGACCTGATCGCCGACGACGAGGCGCACGCGGTCGTGATGGCGAAGTCGCTGCTCGGCTATTTTGCCGGCGCAGCGACCGGCTGGACCTGCGGCGACCAGATCGCGCTGCGGGCGGCGATCCCGGAGAACCGACTCCGCGCCTATGACGTCCGCACGGTGGTCGACATCCTCGCCGATGACGGCAGCGTCCTCGAACTGCGGCGCGGCTTCGGCCCCGGCATGGTCACCGCGTTCGTCCGCATCGAAGGGCGGCCGTTCGCATTGATCGCCAACGCAAGCGCGCACCTCGGCGGCGCGATCGACGCCGACGGCGCGACCAAGGCGGCGCATTTCCTCGCGCTCGCCGACAGCTTCGGACTGCCGGTGCTCAGCCTGTGCGACACGCCGGGGTTCATGGTCGGACCCGAGGCCGAGAAGAGCGCGGGCGTCCGTCACGGCGCGCGACTGTTCACGATCGGCGCGGCGCTGCAGGTGCCGGTGTTCACCGTCGTCCTGCGCAAGGGCTACGGCCTCGGCGCGATGGCGATGGCGGCGGGGGGCTTCGCCGCGACCAACGCGACGATCGCGTGGCCGACCGCCGAGTTCGGCGGCATGGGGCTCGAGGGCGCGGTCCGGCTTGGCTATGCCAAGGAGCTCGCCGCCGAGCCCGAGGCGACGCGCGAGGCGCTGTTCGCGCGGCTGGTGGCGAAGCTCTATGCCGAGGGCAAGGCGGTGTCGGTCGCGGCGTGGCTCGAGATCGACGCGGTGATCGATCCGGCCGAGACGCGCAGCTGGCTGCTGCGCGCGCTCGATGCCGCCGGGCCGGTCAGCCCGAGCGGGCGGATGGTCGACAACTGGTAGCTCAGGTTGCGGCGACCGCGCACGCGGCGAAGATCAGCAGCCCGGCGCTGCGATTGCTGCGGAACAGCCGCAGCGCGCGGGTCGAGTCGTGGTCGCGCAGCGATGCGACCTGAAGCGCGAAATGCATCGCCGCGGGCAGCAGCACGAACACCGCGAGCGGGTCCGGGCGGATCGACCACAGCGCCGCCGCCGCCGCCGCGACCGCGATCGCATAGAAGACCGCGACGCCGGCCCGCGCGCGGCGCCCCAGCGCTCGCGCGCTCGACTTGATCCCGGCGAGCGCATCGTCCTCGATGTCCTGGAGCGCGTAGATCGTGTCGTAGCCGAGCGTCCAGAAGATGCCGGCCGCGTACAGCAACGCCATCGCCGACGACGGGTCGGCGACCGCGGCCCAGCCGACGAGCGCGCCCCAGTTGAAGGTCAGCCCGAGCCACGCCTGCGGCCACCACGTGATCCGCTTCATGAACGGATACGCCGCGACGAGGCCGAGCGAGCCGAGCGCGACCCCGGCGGCGAGCGGTCGCAACGCCAGCAGTACGGGCAATGCGCAGAGCGCGAGCGCGATCAGCCAGACCCACGCGCGCTTGACCGAAATCGCCCCGCTCGCGACTGGGCGGCTGCGGGTCCGCGCGACCGAGCGGTCGAGGTCGCGGTCGACGATGTCGTTGTAGACGCACCCCGCCGCGCGCATCGTCACCGCGCCGAACAGGAACAGCGGCAGCAGCCACCAGTGGCTGACGAGCCCGCCGCCCGCCGCGAGCCCCCAGCCGCACGGCCAGAACAAAAGCCATGACCCGATCGGCCGGTCGAAGCGCGCGAGCCGGGCATACGGCCGCCACGCCGCGGGCAGGGCGTCGACCCAGCTCGACGGCGCGCGCTCGGCGTCGGGAGTGGCCCGGTCGACAGCGTCGGCGTGTTCCATCGGCGTCCCTGTGCTACGCGCCGGTGATGCGCGAACCCGGCCTTTCCACCACACCCCGCCTGTTTGTCGACCTCGATCTTGCGATCGCCGGGGTCGTGACCTTGCCGCCGCCGGCGAGTCACTATCTCGCCGGGGTCATGCGCCGCGCCGCCGGCGACAGCGTCCGCCTGTTCGACGACCGCTCGGGCGAGTGGCACGGCGTCGTCGTCGAACCGAATCGCAAGGCGATGACGGTCCGCCTCGTCGAGCGCCTGTCGCCGCGCGAGGCGGTCCCCGACCTGTGGCTGTGCGCCGCGCCATTGAAGCGCGGGCGGATCGACTGGGTCGCGGAAAAGGCGTGTGAGCTCGGCATCGCGCGCTTCGTGCCGGTGCTGACCGCGCGGACGATCGTCGACAAGCTCAACCTCGACCGGCTGCGCGCGCACATGGTCGAGGCGGCCGAGCAATGCGGGCGGACCGCGTTGCCGACGCTCGCCGAGCCGGTCGCGCTGGCAAAGCTGCTCGCCGGCTGGGAGCCTGACCGGGCACTGATCTTCGCCGACGAGACCGGTGGCGAACCGCTCGCCGCCGCGGTGAAGCCCGGCCCGGCGGCGATCCTGATCGGCCCCGAGGGCGGCTTTACGCCCGACGAGCGCGCCGCCATCCGCGCGCTCCCTCCCGCCGTCCCGGTCAGCCTCGGCCCGCGCATCCTTCGCGCCGACACGGCGGCGGTCGCGGCGATCGCGGTGTGGCAGGCGATGACCGAGCGATAGGCTACTCCGCGGCGAGCAACGCCGGCACCGGGCAGCCGCGCGGACCCCGGACCAGCCGCCCCGGACGCGCGCCGGTCGGCACCCCTTCGCGGAACGTCACCACGCCCGACTTGATCGTCGCCACATAGCCGCTTGCGCGCTGCAACAGCCGCTTGCCGCCCGCGGGCAGGTCGAAGGCGATATACGGCTTGCCGAGCTTCAGCCGGGCGAAATCGATCAGGTTGACGTCGGCGATCATGCCCACTTTGAGCAGCCCGCGGTCGCCGAGCCCGTACATCGCGGCGGTGTCGGCGGTCTGCAGCTTGACCGCCGCCTCGATGCCAAGCCGCGCGCCGCGATGCCGGTCGCGAACCCAGTGCGTCAGCATGAAGGTCGGTGACGCGGCGTCGCAGATCACGCCGCAATGCGCGCCGCCGTCGGACAGGCTGACCACCGTCGCCGGATGGTTGAGCAGCTCGAGGACGTGGTCGAGGTGCCCGTCGGCATAGTTGAGGATCGGCAGATAGATGAAGCCGCGCCCGTCGTCGGCGAGCATCGTGTCGTAGGCGACTTCCTCGGGTGTCCGCCCTTCGCGCGCGGCGATCGCGGCGATCGAGTCGTCGGCGGCGGGCTCATAGTCGGGATTCTCGCCGAGCGGGAACTGCATCGTCCAGCCGTGGAAAAGCAGGTCGATCAATGCATTGTCGTGTTCGGGCCGCACCGCTGGGTCCGCCAGCAGCCGTGCCTTGAACGCCGGGTCCTTGAGCCTGGCGAGCTGCTCGTCCCACGGCAGCCCGGCGATCTCCAGCCAGCTCGCGCGGGTGACGAACGGATGCGCGGTGCCGCGCCAGTTGAGCAGGACGCCGGTGCCGCGCAATGCAACTTGCGCCGTCACCCGCGCCCCTTCGGCGTTCGCCGCGTCGGTCCGCGCCAGCTGGTCGCGCCAGCCCTCATCGTCGAGCGGTGACTGGAGCAGCGCGAAGCTGACCGGCATGCCGGTGGCGATCGACACGTCCTTCATCCACGCGAACTCCTCGCCGCACGGGTTGAGGTCGGACGCCATCTCGAACACGCCATGCCCGGCGCGGGCGATGCCCTCGCCGATGCCGAGCAGTTCGGCGCGGTCGGCGTAGGTGCCCGGCACGACGGTGCCGTCGATCGCGCGGTGGAGGACGGTCCGGCTGGTGGTGAAGCCGAGCGCGCCGGCGCCGAGCCCGTCCTCGACGATCTTCGCCATCGCGCCGATGTCGGCGGCGGTCGCGGGCTCGTTCGCCGCGCCGCGGTCGCCCATGACATAGGCGCGGACCGCGCCGTGCGGCACCTGCGCGGCGACGTCGATCGTCCGCGGCATCGCCTCGAGCGCGTCGAGATATTCGGGGAAGCTTTCCCACCCCCACGTCATGCCCTCGGCGAGCGCGGTGCCGGGGATGTCCTCGACTCCCTCCATCAGGCCGATCAGCCAGTCGTGCTTGTCGGGCGCAGCAGGCGCGAAGCCGACGCCGCAATTGCCCATGACGATCGAGGTGACGCCGTGCCACGACGACGGTCCGAGTTCGGGGTCCCACGTCGCCTGGCCGTCGTAGTGCGTGTGGATGTCGACGAAGCCGGGGGTGACGAGCAGGCCGGTCGCGTCGATCTCTTCGCGGCCCGCGGCGGTAACGGTGCCGACCGCGCTGATGCGCCCGCCGTCGATCGCGATGTCGCCGGTGAAGGCGGGGTCGCCGCTGCCGTCGACGATCGTGCCGCCGCGAATGACCATGTCGTGCATCGTCGATCCTTCCCAAGTTGATTTATTTTGGCGCAGTCTATCACGCTGCTTGACGCATGCCGCGCGGAAAGTGATACGGAACAAATGAGAAACGAGTTACTTGCGGCAGCCTTGCTTTTTGCGGTTGCTGGGCGGGCGGAGGCGGCGATGCAGCGGGCGACCGGCAGCTTCGAGGTGAAGATGACGCCTTCAGGTGGAGCGCCCGACGGGATCAGCCGGATGACGATGACAAAGGTCTTCGCCGGGGGCCTGACTGGGACGGGAACCGGCGAATTCCTGTCGGCGGGCAGTCCGGCGAGCGGCTCGGCGGGCTATGTCGCGATCGAGCGGTTCGACGGCACGCTCGACGGCCACGCCGGCGGCTTCGCGGTTATGCAGATGGCGACGATGACCGGCGGCGCGCCCGATATGCGCGTCGTCGTCGTACCGGGTTCGGGGACGGGGGCGCTCGCCGGGATCACTGGCACGATGACGATCGTGGTCGCGCCGGGGAAGCACGCCTACGACCTCGACTATGATCTCCCGTCGCCCTGAACGCCGGCACGACGCGACTCTGGCGCTCGGCCAACGGCGCGGCTAGAGGCGGCTCCATGAGCAATCACCTGACCGCCCTCGGCGACGACGCGCCGATCGAAACCCGCGACCAGCTGATCGGGGTGTTCGACCGCGGCAGCAAGCCCGCTACCGACTGGCGGATCGGCACCGAGCACGAGAAGTTCGTCTACCGGACGAGCGACCATGCCGCGCCGTCGTACGACGAGCCGAACGGCATCCGCGACCTGCTGTCGGGCATGGAAGCGTACGGCTGGGAGCCGGTGACCGAGGGCGACAACGTCATCGCGCTCAAGGGCCCCGACGGCGCCATCAGCCTCGAGCCCGCTGGGCAGTTCGAACTGTCGGGCGCGCCGGTCGAGACGATCCACGAGACCTGCGCCGAGTCGAACCGCCACCTCGCCCAATGCCGCGAGATCGGCGATCGGCTCGGCCTCGGCTTCCTCGGCCTCGGCTTCTGGCCCGACAAGCGCCGCGACGAGCTGCCGGTGATGCCCAAGGGGCGTTACGCGATCATGCTCCGCCAGATGCCGAAGGTAGGCGGCCTTGGCCTCGACATGATGAAGCGGACCTGCACGATCCAGACCAACCTCGACTATTCGTCTGAAGCCGACATGGTGAAGAAGTTTCGCGTGTCGATGGCGCTCCAGCCGCTCGCGACCGCGCTGTTCGCCAACTCGCCGTTCACCGAAGGCAAGCCGAACGGGTTCCTGTCGTTCCGCTCGCATATCTGGACCGACACCGATCCGCACCGCACCGGGACGCTGCCGTTCGTGTTCGACGACGGCTTCGGCTTCGAACGCTACGCCGACTATGCGCTCGATGTGCCGATGTACTTCGTCTACCGCGACGGCGGCTACATCGACGCGGCGGGGCTCAGCTTCCGCGACTTCCTCGATGGCCGCCTGACCCCATTGTACGGCGAGAAGCCGACCGTCGCCGACTGGAAGGACCATCTGTCGACCGCCTTTCCCGAGGTCCGGCTCAAGGGCTATCTCGAGATGCGCGGCGCCGACGGCGGGCGCTGGGACCGGATCTGCGCGCTGTCGGCGCTGTGGGTTGGCATCCTCTACGACGCGACCGCGCTCGATGCCGCGTGGGACCTGTGCAAGGGCTGGAGCCACGCCGACCACGCCCGGCTGCGCGAGGAGGTGCCCCGCCTCGCGCTCAAGGCGGCGAGCCCGAACGGGGGAACGCTGCAGGACCTCGCGAAAGCTGTGCTCAAGGTCGCCGACGCCGGGCTCGCGGCGCGCGCGCGGCTCAACGGGGCGGGGGACAGCGAGCAGGGTTTCCTCGCGCCGCTGCACGAGATCGCCGCGAGCGGGATGACCAACGCCGACCTGATGCTCGCCGCTTACCATGGCCGCTGGGGCGGCGACGTGGCGGCGGTGTATGCCGAGGAGAGCTATTAGCGTATGCTGGCGGCATGAACGAGCATGTCGCCTTGAAGGCTGGGGAAGCCGGGTACGATACCGACTTCTTTGAGTGGTCGATTCAGCAAGCCGAACTTCTGCGTGCCGGCCGCCTCGATCTCGCCGATCTTGAAAACATTGCGGGGGAGATCGAGAGTTTGGGCAACTCCGACAAGCGTCAAGTTGCGACGCGTATGGCGCGAGTAATCGAGCATTTGCTGAAGTTGAAGTTCTCTACGGCACAAGATCCGCGTTCCGACTGGCGGGTGAGCGCGGCTTATCAGCGGCAGGATATCGAACTCATTTTCGACGATAGCCCGAGTCTTCGTGCCCGTCGCGACGACGCCTTGCCGCGCGCGTGGAAAATGGGCGTCACTCTCGCGCGAAAAGGCTTGCGGGACGAGCCAGTGGCGCTAGCCCAAATCAACCTCATCGCCGCCGAGCCGATCTTCACCGTCGATCAGATCCTCGACGAGAACTTCTTCCCCGGCGACTAGCCCCGCCGCGCCGCCGCGTACAACGCGATCGCCGCCGCGTTGGACACGTTCAGGCTCTCCATCGCCCCCGTCATCGGCAAGCGCGCCAGTTCGTCGCAATGCTCGGCGGTGTTCGCGCGCATGCCTTCGCCCTCGGCCCCGAACACCAGCGCCGGACGCGTTTCGCCGAGGGCCTGTTCGAGCGTTACCGCTGCCTTGCCGTCGAGGCCGATCCGCCAGAACCCCGCCTCGCCGATCTCGTCCATCGCGCGGGCGAGGTTAACGACGCGGGTCCACGGCACTGTTTCGAGCGCGCCCGACGCGGCCTTGGCGAGCGCCCCCGATTCGGGCGGAGCGTGGCGGTCCTGTGTGACGATCGCCAGCGCGCCGAATGCGGCGGCCGAGCGCAGGATCGCGCCGACATTATGCGGGTCGGTGACCTGGTCGAGGATCACCAGCGGGCGGCGATTGCCTTCGCCGGCGGCGAAGATGTCGCCGAGCCACGGGTTTTCTAGCGGCTCAACCTCGAGCACGATCCCCTGGTGCGGCGCGTCGGCCGGGACCAGCCGCCCGAGGTCGGACGCGTCGCCGTACTGGGTCGCGACACCCTTCGGCATGACGATTTCCTTGGCCACGTCGTGGGTGATGTAGAGTTTGCGGAACACGCGCTCGGGATTGTCGAGCGCGGCGAACACCGCGTGCCGCCCGTACAGGCGAGGATAGCTGCTCTTTTGCCCGGCAGCGTTGCGGGGGTGCGGTCGTCGTCCCATCGGCGGGGCTTAGCCCGGCCTTAGTCGATGCGATAGTGGATCGGCTTGAACGAATGGTTGTTCGACTGAAGCGCCGAGCATGCGGTCAACCCGATGATCAGGTCCATGTCGGCCTCGAACACCGTCCGGTCGCCCGCCTTGCTGAGCGGCGGCTCGACCGTCAGCACGCCGGTCGCACTGACCGGCACGTTCATGAAGACGTTGAACGCGGTCGGGATCGCGTCGGCGCCAATGCCATAGGGCGCGAGCGCGGCGGCGAGATTGCCGAAGCAGCCGCGATGCGGATGCTCGTCGCCATATATGATGCGGAAAGTGTCGGCCGAGCATGGGGTCAGCAGGAAATCGTGCCGTCCGACCATGTCCTCGACGATCCGCAGCATGATCCGCGATCGGTTCGAGTAGAGCGGGTCGCCGGTGGTCAAATACAGCTTGCTCGCATAGTCGAGCGTCCGCCCCGACGAAATCACCTCGGCGGTGTCGTCGCGGTTGTATGCGAGCAGGTCGGCGACCTGCTCGCCGCGCGGATCGATCACCGTCAGCCGTTGGCCACGATCGAGAGCGAAAGCGACGCCCGATCGGGGGGCGATCTCGTGGGTCTCGCTCACGCCGCGTCGCTCGTTTCGAGTTCGCGGCCGCTGAACGGGCATTCCCAGTCGCTGCCGACCGCCCGCCCGCTATACTGGCGCGCCTCGGACAAATCGCCATGGCGTGACAGCATCGGGTTGACCGACCCCGCGACCGCGAGATCGCGGTCGAGGATTGCCGTGCGAAGTTTCTCGTAGCGCCCCTCCTCGCGCAGCCGGACGAACTGGTCGTGGAGGTTGAACACCATCGCCGGCCGCTCGAAGCGCCGTGCCGGGCGGCTGGCCCCCGGATGGAGGCCAACGACGAAGAACGCTTGGCCGCCGAAGCTCAGTGAGAAGTGCGGATCGTCGGGATCGGCGCTGACGCGTCCGTCGGGTTCCTGCGCAAACATCGAGTCCTTGTCGCTGAGCGACTGGATACGGTCCCACATCGCCGCCTCGAAACTGGTCTCGGACAGCGCCCAATCCTGCTCGAAGATGACGATGAAGGTCTGAAACAGGACCGGGTCGTCGGCATAGCTTTTCGCGAGGTCGAGCAGCCCCGGGTAGATCCTCAGATCGTCCCAGCCCGACCGGATGTCGCGCGCGACGACGATGCGCATCTGGCCCTTGGCCAACGCCGACTTCGCCCCGACGCACGGAAAAGCGGTGTCGCGCACGAATTCGTGGAAGCGTTGGGCGAGGGGGTGATTATCGTCGGTCGTCGGCGGCAGCATCGGGGGCCTCGGTCAGTCGTAAGACCTACATAACCGCAGGATGAACGAATTTGTTTCACCATGCCGCGGTGGACGCCATGACGTTCCGTTGTCGCGGCGTTGACAGTCCCCGCCGCTTTCGCCACTACGCCGCCTCCGCGGCTTCGGGCGCGGGCGCTTCGCTTGGGCGACGTGGAGAGGTGGCCGAGCGGTCAATGGCAGCAGACTGTAAATCTGCCGGGGCAACCCTACGTTGGTTCAAATCCAACCCTCTCCACCAGCCTGCGCGGGCGTGCTATGATGGCGGCGACGCGGGTATAGCTCAGTGGTAGAGCACTAGCCTTCCAAGCTTGTGATGCGGGTTCGATTCCCGCTACCCGCTCCATCGCCGTCGGCCACGCGACAATGCCCCTTGCCGCCGCGCTGTACCTTCCGTATATGCCCGCCTCTCGGCACTCGCAGGAGTGTAGCTCAGTTGGTAGAGCATCGGTCTCCAAAACCGAGGGCCGGGGGTTCGAGCCCCTCCACTCCTGCCAGCCGGGGCGGTAGTTTTCGCCAGCCGCGAACTCCCGAAGCAGGGATTTTCGGCTGGTCGTCGTTGTTTGTGAAAAGGCGCTAAAGGGTCCGATGGCCAAGACTTCCCCCGGCGAGTTCGTGCGGCAGGTGCGCGTCGAAACTGCGAAGGTCAGCTGGCCGACGCGGCGCGAGACGATCACGACGACGATCATGGTGCTCATCATGACGACGGTGCTGTCGCTGTTCTTCCTCGGCGTCGACCAGGTGCTCGGGCGCTTCGTCAAGCTCCTGCTGAGCTTCGCCGCCTGATGTCGTCGCGCTGGTACATCATCCACGCCTACTCGGGCTTCGAGAACAAGGTTCGCGACGCGATCGTCACCGAGGCGGCGCGCAAGGGTCTCGACGCGTTCATCGAGTCGGTCGAGGTCCCGGTCGAGAAGGTCACCGAGGTTCGCCGCGGCAAGAAGGTGACGTCGGATCGCAAGTTCTTCCCCGGCTACGTGCTGGCGAAGATGGCGATGAACGACGACATCTATCACCTCGTCAAGAACACGCCGAAGGTCACCGGCTTCCTCGGCCAGCAGAACAAGCCGCAGCCGATCACCGAGGCCGAGGCCGCCCGGATTTTGAACACCAAGGCCGAGGAGCTCGTCTCGACCGCGAAGCCGAAACTCAAGGTCAATTACGAGATCGGCGACCAGGTCAAGGTGCTCGACGGCCCGTTCGCCTCGTTCAACGGCCTCGTCGAGGAACTCGATTTCGACCATGGCCGGGTCAAGGTGTCGGTGTCGATCTTCGGTCGCGCCACCCCGGTCGAACTCGCTTTCGAACAGGTCGAGAAGCCCAAGTAATTCGTTTTCACGCAGACTGTGGGAGGCAGCGACCCTGCCGCATGGACCACATTTAGGAGAGTGCCACCGTGGCAAAGAAGATTACCGGTTACATCAAGCTGCAGGTCAAGGCCGGCAGCGCGACCCCCAGCCCGCCGATCGGGCCGGCGCTCGGCCAGCGCGGCGTCAACATCATGGAGTTCTGCAAGGCGTTCAACGCCAAGACCTCCGAGCTCGAGAAGGGCACGCCGATCCCGACGGTGATCACCGTGTTCGCCGATCGCAGCTTCACCTTCATGACCAAGACGCCGCCGGCGTCATTCCTGATCAAGCAGGCGGCCGGCCTCAAGGCGGGCGCGACGACTCCCGGCAAGGGCGCGTCGGCAGGCAAGATCACGTCGGCGCAGATCCGCACGATCGCCGAGACGAAGATGGCCGACCTCAATGCCAACTCGATCGAGATGGCGATGAAGACGATCGAGGGCAGCGCGCGCTCGATGGGTCTCGACGTGGTGGGGGGTTAAGATCATGGCCGCAACGAAGAAGCAGAAGGCACAGGCCTCGACGATCGATCGCGAGAAGCTGTACCCGCTCGATACCGCGCTCGGCATCGTCAAGGCGAACGCGACCGCGAAGTTCGACGAGACGATCGAGGTCGCGATCGGCCTCAACGTCGACCCGCGCCACGCCGACCAGATGGTCCGCGGCGTCGTTACCCTTCCGAAGGGCACCGGCAAGACGGTTCGCGTCGCGGTGTTCGCGCGCGGTGCCAAGGCCGAGGAAGCAACGAAGGCGGGAGCCGACGTCGTCGGCGCCGAGGACCTGCTCGAGATCGTGACGTCGGGCAAGATCGACTTCGACCGCTGCATCGCGACGCCCGACATGATGGGTCTCGTCGGACGCCTCGGCAAGGTGCTCGGCCCGAAGGGGCTGATGCCCAACCCGAAGCTCGGCACGGTGACGATGAACGTCGCCGCCGCGGTCGAGGCGGCCAAGGGCGGCCAGGTCGAATATCGCGTCGAGAAGGCCGGAATTATCCACGGCATGCTCGGCAAGGCGAGCTTCCCGGCGGAAGACCTGCGCGCGAACTTCGACGCGCTGATGGACGCCGTCACGCGGGCGAAGCCGACCGGCGCGAAGGGCAAGTACCTGCAGAAGGTCGCGCTCAGCTCGTCGATGGGTCCCGGGGTCAAGGTCGACACGACGACCGTTCCCGGGCATGGCATCGCGTAACGCAGAGGTCGCCATCCCCGCGAAGGCGGGGACCCATAACCCCGAACGGTTGTGGTTATGGGTCCCCGCCTTCGCGGGGATGACGAAAATTAGTAGTTTCGGGAGTGCTTCGGCACTTCAGATTACCGTCCGAGATTGCAGGTGTCCTCCGGGACCTAAGCCTAACCGGCCTGCATGAGACGGGGAGAGTTTTCCGGGTCCATCGTGCGATGGTGACCCCGGGTCTGCGGCGACGCGGATGACGACCCCTCGGGCGGGCCAACGGATGGCCCCCGAAAGGCCATCCTTAGGCTCAACCGTGCGTCGGAATGGTCCGGCGCACAATTGGCTAAGGAGAGAGCATGGATCGCGCTCAGAAATCCGAGCAGGTATCCAACCTCGCCAAGACTTTGTCCGAGACTTCGGTTGTCGTCATCGCGCGCAACCATGGTTTGACGGTGGCCCAGGTCACCGACTTGCGGACGAAGATGCGGGCGGCGGGTGCCACCTTCAAGGTTACCAAGAACCGGCTCGCCCGGATCGCGCTGGAGGGCACGCCCTACCAGCCGATCGGGGAGATGCTGACCGGCCCGGTGGGCTTCGCGACCTCGACCGATCCGGTCGCGGCGGCGAAGGTCGCTGTCGACTTCGCCAAGACGAACGACAAGTTCGAACTGGTGGGCGGCGCGATGGGAACCACCGTGCTCAGCGTCGACGGCGTCAAGGCGCTCGCGTCGCTGCCGTCGCTCGACGAGCTGCGGGCAAAGATCGTGGGCCTCGTCCAGGCGCCCGCGACCAAGCTCGCGCAGCTGGTCAACGCGCCGGCGGGCAAGCTCGCCCGGGTGTTTGGTGCCTATGCAAACCGCGACGGCGACCTTCAGGACGCCGCATAACCTTCGTTTCATTCAATTTCATGGAGACTTACAATGGCTGACCTGCAGAAGATCGTCGACGAACTCAGCACCCTGACCGTGCTCGAGGCCGCCGACCTCGCCAAGATGCTCGAAGAGAAGTGGGGCGTCTCGGCCGCCGCTGCCGTCGCCGCCGGCCCCGCCGCCGCTGCCGGCCCGGCCGCCGTCGTCGAGGAGAAGACCGAGTTCGACGTCATCCTGACCGGCGACGGTGGCAAGAAGATCAACGTCATCAAGGAAGTCCGCGCCCTGACCGGGCTCGGCCTGACCGAAGCCAAGACGCTGGTCGAAAGCGCACCGAAGGCGATCAAGGAAGGCGTCAACAAGGCCGAGGCCGACAAGATCAAGGCGCAGATCGAAGCCGCCGGCGGTACCGTCGAACTCAAGTAACTTCGTCCACAACGGGACGAATCGCCACGGGGCGGTCCTTGCGAAAGGGTCGCCCCGTTTTGATTCCTTAGTTTTGTATTAGCACCCGTTGCGTAATTAAATGACGATGCGTTGGGTTGTCGGGGGACTGCCGGGGTGGCGACGGTTTTATGCAATCCGCACCGTTTTCTATCGGCCGATAATCGAACGGCGGGGCCGTGTCCGGCGCCCGGCGGCGCATGAGCGAACTTGGCACCCGGCTGACCGATGGCCAGCGCGATTGCTTGCGCCTCGTCCTGCGCCACATGACCTCGAAGGATATCGCCCGGACGCTCGGCATTTCGCCGCACACCGTCGACATGCGGCTGCGGACCGCGATGCGAACGCTGAGCGTCGCCAGCCGGATCGAGGCGGCGCGCCTCGTGTATGTCGACGAGGCGGCTTATCAGCCATTGATATATCAACGACCGGAGCTTGCCGGCGGCGACGCGGCGGGTGAGATCGAGGCTCCGGTTGGGGCCACGAGCGACGATCATGCTCAGCAGCATCCCGATACGTGGCCCCGACCGGAGGCCGACCTTCCCGCCGGCGGCCCTCCCCGCTCGGCGGGAGGGCGGTTCGGCGAAGGATTTCACGACCCGGTATCGCTCGCCGGTTCGCTTCCCTGGGGGGATCGAAATCGCCTTACCCCCGGCGCACGACTGGCGTGGATTGCGCTGATAGCGATCGGGTCGGCCCTGGGTTTCGGGGCGATCCTCACCGCGCTCGAAGCGCTGAAGAAGCTGCTTTAACGCTCCGGGGACCCGTCCCGACTGACCCTGCAACCCGCGCCGTCGGCGCGAACGAAAGGCCATGCCATGCTCAAGGAACGTCGCCTCATCGCCCAGAATGTCGCCAATCAGCTGTTCGCCGCCGAAGCCGCGATCGACGCCGCAATTGCCGCGACCGCCGCGCTGACCGGCATGATGCCCGCGGTCCGCGCCGACGCCG
>CAXTPH010000035.1:0-14774 GCA_964245955.1 uncultured Sphingomonadaceae bacterium
CTCAAGATCAAGGGCGAGCAGCGCGTCGAGGTCGACCCCGACGGGTCGGTCGCGGTCGAGGGCGAGATCATCGGCACGCTCGATGGCTTCCGCTTCACCCCCGATCCCGCCGCGCGCGCCGGCGAGAAGCGGATGCTGCTGGCGGCGGCCGAGCGGCACCTGCCGAACGAGTTTTCGCGGCGGTGCGCCTTGCTGTGCGCAGCGAGCGACGCCGAGTTCGCGCTGTCGTTCGACGGCGCGCTGCCGCCCCGGATCCTGTGGAACGGCGCGCGGGTCGGGCTGCTCCGCATCGGCCGCGACGCGCTCAATCCGCGGGTCGAGACCGACCGCGCGCTCGAAGGCGTTGCGTTTGCCGACCGCCGCCGCGTCGCCGATCGGCTGTCGGCGTGGTTCGTCGCCGCGCGCGACAAGCATCTGAGTTCGCTGATGGCAGTCGCCGCACTCGTCCCCGACGTCTCGCCGGCGGCGCGGGGTTTGATCGTCCGGCTGGTCGAGACGATGGGCTGCCTCCACCGTGCCAGCGTCACCGCGCAGGTCGACGCGCTGACCCGTGCCGACCGCAAGGCGCTGCTCGCCGCGGGCGTGCGGATCGGCGTCGTCCACGTCTTCATCGCCGCTGCGCTCCGCCCCGAGCCGACGCGCTGGCGGCTGGCGCTGTGGGCGGTGGCGGAGGGCGTCGCCGTACTGCCCGCGCCGCCGGCGCCCGGGCTCGTCACGATCGAGACCGTCACCGGGATCCCGGCCGCTTTCTACGACGTCGCCGGCTTCTGGAGCTTTGGCGGTCAAGGCGGGGGCGCGCACGCCGTCCGTATCGATATGGTCGACCGACTGGCGCGCGCGATGCACGGCCAGCGCGACGGCCGCAGTCCGTTCGTGCCCGACGCCAACTGGATCGCCAGCGTCGGCATGAGCCGGGAGGGTTTCGCCCGCCTGATGCGCGCGCTCGGCTACCGGCCGCGGCTCGTCGACGGCACCGCGGCGTTCGCCTGGGGGGGCGCGCGCATCGAGCCCCGCCGGGTCGAACCCGTCACCGAATCCGCGTCGGACTCCCCCTTCGCGATCCTGCGGCAAATGAAAGGACGGTAGCCTTTGGTCCATGGTCAGGGTTTGCGGCTCGACAAATGGTTGTGGTTCGCAAGGTTGACGAAGTCGCGCAGCGATGCGCAGCGCCTGTGCGAAAGCCGCCACCTGCGGCTCGACGGGCGCGTGATCGACCGGCCCTCGGCGCTCGTCAGGGCGGGTTCGGTCGTCAGTTTCCCAAGCCGCGACGATGTCGTCATCGTTCGCGTCCTCGGGCTGGCCGAACGCCGGGGCCCATTCGTCGAAGCCTGCCAGCTTTATGCCGACCTGACAGGCGGTCGCGGCGGTGACGCAGGATTGACGGGAGCGCTCGCCGCCGTCTAGCAACGGGGCCGAGACACGGCTCAGGGGTTTGACGATGACGTACGTGGTGACCGAGGCTTGCATCAAGTGCAAGTACATGGACTGTGTCGAGGTGTGCCCGGTCGACTGCTTCTACGAGGGCGACAACATGGTCGTCATCAACCCGTCGGAATGCATCGACTGCGGCGTCTGCGAGCCCGAATGCCCGGCCGAGGCGATCCTGCCCGATACCGAGGGCGGGCTCGACAAGTGGCTGGAGCTGAACGCGACCTTCTCGGCGTCGTGGCCGAACATCACGGTCAAGGGCGCGACGCCGCCCGACGCCGACGCGCACAAGGGCGAGGAAGGCAAGTTCGACAAGTATTTCTCGGACAAGCCGGGTACCGACGGGCAATAGATACCCGGCGTCGTCGCGCCGCGTAGCGGCACGGTGCCGGGCGCCGTGCCACAAAAACGTGGAAAAGCGGCTCGTTTTCTGTTACAACTGCGTTTGCGTCACTGCTTGGTGACGTCAGCCCGGGTTGCGGCGTGTCGTCGCCCCGGACAGCGAAGGTACGCAGTCAACCGTCCGCAGCCTCAACGCTTCCTGCCGCGCATGGCGTCGGCGGTCGCGCGCTGCAGACCCAGAAAGGGACTTCCATGGCCGCAGCAGCCAAGCCGCTCAATTTCGTCGTCGGCGATCACGTCGTCTATCCCAAGCACGGGGTCGGCCGCGTCGTCGAGGTGCAGAGTTCGGAGATCGCCGGGACCAATCTCGAGCTCTACGTCCTCCGCTTCGAGAAAGAGCGGATGACGCTGCGCGTGCCGACGAACAAGGCCGAAGGCGTCGGCATGCGCAAGCTGTCGAGCCAGGCGACGCTGCTCGAGGCGCTGACGACGCTCAAGGGCCGGCCGCGGATCAAGCGGACGATGTGGAGCCGCCGGGCGCAGGAATACGAGGCCAAGATCAACTCGGGCGACCTCGTCTCGATCGCCGAGGTCGTCCGCGACCTCCACCGCGCCGAGGACCAGCCCGAGCAGAGCTATTCGGAGCGGCAGATCTACGAAGCCGCGATCGGCCGCCTCGCGCGCGAACTCGCGGCGATGGAGAACATCGACGAGCCGGCAGCGCAGGCGAAGATCGAAAGCGTGCTGAAGGCGGCGTGAAGCGCGGCTGACGCGTAAACAGGAATTGCTCTTCGCAATTCCTGTTTACGCGCAGACTCACGCGAACGCGGCCGGCGGGGCGGCGGGACTCTCCCGCCGAACCCGTCCGACGACGCGGGCTTTGCCCGCGGCCCCTATCCTTCAGCCCTTCAAGGAGTGTGGTATGCCCCGCCTCGCCGGCAAGATCGCGCTCGTCACCGGGGCGGCGCAGGGGATCGGTGCGGGCATCGTCCGCGCCTTCGTCGACGAGGGCGCGACCGTCTGGCTGACCGACCTCGATGCCGACGCCGCGCAGCGCGAAGCAGTGTCGGTCGGTCATGGCGCGACCGCGGCGGTGCTCGACGTCCGCGACGAGGCAGCGTGGGTGGCGACCTATGCCGCGATCGTCGCGCAGCACGGACGGGTCGACATCGTCGTCAACAACGCGGGCATCACCGGCCTCGCCATCCCCGGCGCGCACGATCCCGAGAACGTCTCGCTCGACGACTGGCGCGCGGTCCACGCGACCAATCTAGATGGCGTCTTCCTTGGCTGCAAGCACGCGATCCGGGCGATGCGCCCGAGCGTCACCGGCTCGATCATCAACATGTCGTCGCGGTCGGGCCTCGTCGGGGTGCCGGGCGCCGCCGCCTACGCTTCATCGAAGGCCGCCGTCCGCAACCACAGCAAGAGCGTCGCGCTCTGGTGTGCGAGCCAGGGACTTAAGATCCGCTGCAACTCGGTCCATCCGGCGGCGATCATGACGCCGATCTGGGAGGCGATGCTTGGGCAGGGCGACCGCGATGCCGCGCTGGCGAAGCTCGTTGCCGACACGCCGCTGCGCCGCTTCGGGACGGTCGAGGAGGTCGCCGCCATCGTCGTCTATCTCGCTTCCGACGCGTCGGCTTATGTCACCGGATCGGAATTCAACATCGACGGCGGGCTGCTTGCGGGAGCGGCCGCGAGCCCCGGATAGCGCTCGACACGCTGGTTCGGGTGTGTATTATCTCTCCAACACACACTGGGAGGGTTTGATGCTTCGCCTGATCGCCGCCGCTGCCTTGATCGCCACGCCCGCGCTCGCCGCCGAGCGCAATTTTCCCGTCGGCGATTTCCACGGCCTTGCCCTCGCCGGATCGCCCGATGTGACGGTCACCACCGGCAAGGCCGCGAGCGTCCGCGCCTCGGGCAGCGACGCGGCGCTCGATCGCCTCGAAGTCGTTGTCGAGAACGGGACGCTCAAGATCGGCACGAAGCGCGGCCTCGACTGGTCGTGGCGCGACCACGGGCGGGTCACGATCGCGGTCACGGTGCCGATGCTGCGGGCGGTTGATGTGGCGGGATCGGGCGATGTCGTCGTCGACCGGGTCAAGGTTCGCGATTTCGCCGCGGCGCTGTCGGGATCGGGGTCGATCCGCGTGGCCGCGCTCGACGCCGATGCCGCAAGCTTCGCGACCTCGGGCTCGGGGTCGATGGAAGCGGTCGGACGCTGCGGCGGCGGCTCGGCGAAGATCGCCGGGTCGGGCGATCTTAAGCTGTCGGGTTTGAAATGCGCGACGCTAAGCGCGAGCGTCGCCGGATCGGGCACGATCAACGCCTACGCCACCCAGACCGCCAACCTGGCGACGATGGGATCGGGCGATATCTATTTGACGGGCGGCGCGCGCTGCACCGTCTCGACGGCGGGCAGCGGCAAGGCGCGGTGCAGCTGACGCAGCACCGTCGCGACGGCCCCGCCGCGTAACGCTGTCCTACAGCCCGGCCGATCGGCTATACTCGCCGCGAGCCGGTCACCGGGCAGGCTCGCTGCTCTTTCTCATCGTGGGGTCGTCGTCGGGCGGGAGGCGGTGACGCCGTGAGCGCGTGACCGTTTACCCGCGAAAACCGGTGACAACGATAAACTTTGTCAACTTCGCCAGGCAATTCGACCCGCAAAAGCGGTGACAACGATCAACGTCGTCAACTTCACCCAGCGCTAGACCAGCCAGAGCGCGGCGAGTTCGCGCAGCATCGCCGGCGGCACCGCGTCAAGATCGGCGTCACCTGCGGTCATGTCGCGGGGCGCGTCGTCGCCGTTCAGATACCGCCAGCCCTGATGCGCCCGTCGCGGCGTCGCCAGCACCGGCACCGGCGCGGTCGCCAGCGCGATCCGGCATTTCGTCCCCCACTCGGTCTCGACCATGTCGAGGCCGACGATCGCCTGCCGCGCGACGAGCGTGTGCTTGATGATCCAGAACAGCGACCCGCCGCCCAGCTCGGCGGCGCGCTTCGGCATGTAGCGCGTCAGGCAATACGCCTGGCCCTCAGCTGCCGCGCGCGCAGCATGGCGTTCGGCGAGCGCGTCGACGCTTGCGCAGCCGACGGCGACTTTGGTCAGATGAAGCATCTGACGGCGACTTTGGTCAGATGCAACATCAGGCGGCGGTCGCGAAGTCCTCGGTGTCGATCGCCGCGTTCATCGCCGATGAGTAGCGGTGGCCTCGGACGGTCGACTGGTTGATCAGCGTATCGAGCCGCTCCATCGTCGCGGCGTCGAGCGTGATGTCGCGTGCCGCCCAATTCTCCTCGAGATGGGGAATGCTCGCCGTCCCGGGGATCGTCACCAGGCCGGGGTCGCGGGTCAGCAACCAGGCGAGGCACAGCTGCGCCGGGGTATGGCCGACCTCGGTGGCGATCCCGGCGAAGAACGCGAGCAGCGCCTGGTTTGCGGTAAAGTTCTCGCCTTGGAAGCGCGGCATCGTCCGCCGGATGTCGCCATCGGGCAGCGCCATCGGGTCGGGGACGCCACCGGCGAGGAAGCCGCGCCCGACCGGCGAGAAGGCGACGAAGGTCGTGCCCAGCTCGCGGCAGGCGTCGAGCACGCCGAGTTCGGGGTTGCGCGTCCACAGTGAATATTCGGTCTGGAGCGCGGCGATCGGGTAGACCGCGGCAGCGCGGCGGAGCGTCGCGGCGCTGACCTCGGACAGGCCGATGCTGCGGATCTTGCCCGCCTTGACCGCATCGGCGAGTGCGTCGACCGACTCCTCGATCGGCGTCTTCGGGTCGAGGCGGTGGAGATAATAAAGGTCGATCGTGTCGACCCCAAGCCGCGCCAAGCTTTCGTCGAGCACCGCCATCACCCCGGCGCGGCTGCCGTCGAGGACGCGCGGAGCCTTGATCCCGCCCTCGCCGAGGCGGATCCCGCACTTCGAGGCGAGGACGAACTCGTCGCGGCGACGTTTCAGCGCGCGGCCGATCAGCGTCTCGTTATGCCCGATCCCATAGAGGGCGGCGGTGTCGAGGAAGTCGTAGCCGAGATTGAGCGCGCGGTGGAGCAGCGCCTCGCCGTCGGCGTCGCTTGGCGGGGTGCCATAGGCATAGCTGAGCGACATGCAGCCGAGGCCGACGCTTTCGACCATGAACGGCCCAAGCTTGCGCTTCGCCATTGGGGAACTCCTCGGAATCGTGGGGGGTGATTGCCGCGTGACGGGAAGGGGCCGGCGAGGCCGACCATGCGTCATGATATTCGCCGCTGCGGACTTTGAACAGACGGGGCGTAAGATCGCGACCGACCACGCGGCATGATCGCCTTGACACGACGGTGGCGGCGGGCCACTCGCGCCCTGTGTTCACCCCCGCGGCGGGCACGTCCAGGGATATCGTCGAGACAATGCCAAGCGACAGTAGCAACCGAATGAGCGCGCCGCGCGGCACGCCCGGGATCGCCTAAAACGGCGCGCTCGTGGCGGCCAAGCGGCCACGAGGGAATGATGGCGCCACTGACTGCCACAGCTGAACGGGGATGGCCGATCGCGCGCTTCCTGCGCATGCGGTCGACGCCGACCTGGGCGGATCTCGTCACCTTCGTGCTGCTTGCCGCCACCGCGGTGCTGATCGTCCACGGCGCCGAAGGGGCGAGCCAGCCGCTCGCCGCGTTGAAGGCGACGCCGGTGACGCTCGACGTCGCGCGGCTGCCCGAATACGCGATCCGCACGACGCTCCGGATGTTCGCCGCGCTCGGCGCGTCGCTCGTCTTCACCTTCGTCTTCGCCACGCTCGCCGCGAAGAGCCGCAAGGCCGAAATGATCATCGTCCCCGCGCTCGACATCCTCCAGTCGGTGCCGGTGCTCGGCTTCCTGACCTTCACCGTCACCTTCTTCATGGGGTTGTTTCCGGGACGCCAGCTCGGCGTCGAGCTCGCGGCGATCTTCGCGATCTTCACCAGCCAGGCGTGGAACATGACGTTCAGCTTCTACCAGTCGCTGCGCAACGTGCCGAACGACCTCGACGAGGTCAGCCGCCAGTTCGGCTTCTCGGCGTGGCGGCGGTTCCTCCGGCTCGACCTGCCGTTCGCGACCCCGGGGCTGGTGTGGAACATCATGATGTCGATGTCGGGCGGCTGGTTCTTCGTCGTCGCGTCGGAGGCGATCACCGTCGGCAACACGACGGTGACGCTCCCCGGCATCGGTGCGTGGCTGGCGCTGTCGATCGAGCACCAGGACCTGCGCGCAGTGGCGATCGGCGTCGGCGCGATGGCGGTCGTCATCCTGCTGTACGATCAGCTCGTGTTTCGCCCGGTCGTCGCCTGGGCCGACAAGTTTCGGTTCGAGCAGACCAAGTCGCAGGATGCGCCGCAGTCGTGGGTCTACGATCTCGTCCGGCAGACGCGCTGGCTGCGCGCGGCCTTTGCCGCACTCCGCTGGCCGCTGCACCAGCTCAGCCGGATCGACCTGACCCCGCCGCGGCCGCCGTCGCTCAAGATCGGGCGCGAGACGAGCCGGGTGATCGACTGGCTGTGGCTGGCGCTGATCGCGGCGCTGGCGGTCTGGGCAGTCGCGGTGCTCGCCGGCTTCGTCAGCCGCACGCTAAATTGGAGCGATGTCTGGACGGTGGTGGGACTCGCCTGTGCGACGCTCGTGCGGGTACTCGTGCTGATCGTTGTCGCCAGCCTGATCTGGGTCCCCATCGGGGTGTGGATCGGGCTGCGCCCGGTATGGTCGGAGCGGCTCCAGCCGATCGCCCAGTTCCTCGCCGCGTTTCCGGCCAACGTGCTGTTTCCGTTCGCGGTAGTCGTCATCCTGCGCTTTCGGCTCGACCCCAACATCTGGCTGTCGCCGCTGATCATCCTCGGCACCCAATGGTACATCCTGTTCAACGTCATCGCCGGCGCGAGCGCGATCTCGACCGACATCAAGGAGGCCGCGCGGATTTTCGACATAAGCGGCTGGCAATGGTGGCGGCAGGTCGCGCTGCCGGGCATCTTCCCTTACTACATTACCGGCGCGCTGACCGCGTCGGGGGGGTCGTGGAACGCCTCGATCGTCGCCGAGGCGGTCAGCTGGGGTAACAAGCATATCGAAGCGGTTGGGCTCGGTTCCTACATCGCCAAGGCCACCGCGGCGGGTAACGGGGCGCAGGTCGCGCTCGGCGTTGCGGTGATGTCGGTCTTCGTCACCGCGCTCAACCGTGCTGTCTGGCGGCCGCTCTACCGCTATTCCGAACGCCGCCTGCGGCTCGACTAAGAGGGACGCGAATGACCGCCAATCTTGATCGGCCGCTGGTTGAAGTCCGCAACGTCCGGCACTTCTACGGCAAGTCGGCGGAAAACAACCTGCTCGTCCTCGACAACGTCGACCTGACGCTGTTCGACAACGAGATCGTCGGGCTGCTCGGGCGGTCGGGGTCGGGCAAGTCGACGCTGCTGCGGTCGATCGCCGGGCTGATCGTGCCGACCGGCGGCAGCGTTACCTTTCCCGCGCCGGCGACATCGGTCAGCATGGTGTTCCAGAGTTTCGCGCTATTTCCATGGCTTACCGTTCAGCAGAATGTGGAGGTCGGGCTCGAGGCGAAGCAAGTGCCCGCGCCCGAACGGCGCAAGCGTGCGCTCGCCGCGATCGACCTGATCGGGCTCGACGGCTTCGAGAACGCGTACCCGAAGGAGCTGTCGGGCGGCATGCGGCAGCGGGTCGGCCTTGCCCGTGCGCTCGTCGTCGATCCGTCGATCCTGCTGATGGACGAGCCGTTCTCGGCGCTCGACGTGCTGACCGCCGAGACGCTGCGCACCGACATGCTCGACCTGTGGGCCGACGGGCGGATGCCGATCAAGTCAATCCTGATCGTCACGCATAATATCGAGGAGGCGGTGCTGATGTGCGACCGCATCCTCGTCTTCTCCTCGAACCCGGGCCGCGTCGTCGCCGAGATCAAGGTCGACCTCCCGCAACCGCGCAACCGACAGGAACCGGCGTTCCGCGCGCTCGTCGAGGACATCTATGTCCGCATGACCCAGCGCGCGGCGCCCGGCGAGCAGCGCGACGGCCTGTTCCCCGGGACGGGGATCAGCATGGTGCTGCCGCGCGTCTCGATCAACACCATGGCGGGGTTGATGGAATCGATTGCCGGCGCGCCGCACAACGGCAAGGCTGACCTGCCCGAGCTCGCGCGCGACCTCCAGTACGAGGCCGACGAGCTCTTTCCGATCGCCGAAGTCCTCCAGCTGCTGCGCTTCGCCGAGCTCGAGGGCGGCGATCTGCGGCTGCTGCCGCCCGCCTTTCGTTACGCCGAAGCCGAGGTTGACCAGCGCAAGCAGTTGTTCGCGCAGCAGTTGTTGAACTTTGTGCCGCTCGTCGCCCATATCCGCCGCGTCCTTGATGACCGCGCGACGCATCAAGCTCCGGCGCGCCGCTTCCGCGACGAGCTCGAAGACCATATGTCGGAGGAATATGCCGAGCAAACGATCCGTTCGGTGGTGCAATGGGGTCGTTACGCCGAGGTTTACGCGTTCGACGAAACCGCCGATTTGTTCACGCTCGACAATCCGTCTTAAGCGGCGAAATAAAATTAACGACCGGTGGTCATCGGTCGCAGGGAAAGAAATGTGGGTGACGACGTTCTGCCGCGGTGCACAACGTTCATGACGTTCAAGGGTTTGGCGACGGTGTCGCCGTAGACCCGCGATTGGAGACGCGGGCCCGAATGACATCTCGAAACGATTACTGGGCCGTCATCCTCGTGGCTACGGCGCTAGCTGCCTGCGGTCCGAAGCAGGAACCAAAGAAACCGCCGCCGCCCGAAGCAGGCTATGTGGTCCTGCAGCCCGAAACCGTGCCGCTGCTCATCGAACTGACGGGCCGGACTGCGGCGTTCGAGACGTCCGACGTCCGTCCGCAGGTTGCGGGCCTGATCCTCGCGCGGACATTTACCGAGGGCAGTATCGTCCACAAGGGCCAGACGCTGTTCAAGATCGACCCCTCGCAGTATCGCGCGGCCCTGGCGCAGGCGCAGGCCAATCTCAGTAGCGCGCAGGCCAATGCGGTGTCGACGCGCGCAAAAGCTGATCGTTATGCGCCCCTAGCGGCGATCGAGGCGGTCGCAAAACAAGACCTGACCGATGCCACCGCCGCGGCCAACCAAGCGACGGCCGCGGTCACGCAGAATCGCGCAGCCGTCGAGGCAGCGAAGATCAACCTCGGCTTTACCAATATCCCGGCGCCGATCACCGGGCGGGTCGGGCGCGCGCTGGTGACGACGGGCGGCCTCGTCACCGTCGGGCAAACGACCGCGCTGACGACGATCCAGCGGCTCGATCCAATCTTCGTCGACATTCAGCAATCGAGTGCCGATCTTCTCGCCTTGCGCACGGCGCTCGCGCACGGCGGACGGGTGCCGTCGTCCGCGACGGTCGCGCTCACGCTCGGCGACGGCAGCGATTACGGCGCGACAGGTCGGATCGAATTCGCCGAAGCGATGGTCGATGCGAACACCGGTACCGTGACGCTGCGCGCGCGCTTTCCCAACCGTAATGGGGTTTTGCTGCCAGGTATGTTCGTCCGGGCGCGGCTCAGCCAAGAGACCGCGCGCAACGCGATCCTGGCGCCGCAGCCGGGCATTGCCCGCGACCCGAAGGGCAATGCCACCGCGCTTGTCGTCGGCAAGAACGACAAGGGTGTAATTACTGCTGTCCGGCGTGAGGTCGTCGTCGATCGCACGGTCGGCAACCGCTGGCTGGTGACAAAGGGGCTCGCGGCGGGCGACAAACTGATCGTCGAGGGCGTGAATCGCGCGAAGCCCGGCCAGCCAATTCGCGCCGTGCCCGCCGGCACTAAGTTCACGCCGGCCTCTGGCGGCAACGACGCCGCGCCGAAATCCTAGATGATCTCGAAAGTCTTCATCGATCGGCCGATTTTTGCGTGGGTGCTGGCGATCATCGTGATGCTCGCCGGGATCGGCGGCGTGTTGTCGCTGCCGATCGAGCAATATCCCGACATCGCCCCGGCGGCGGTCAACATCCGCGCGACCTATCCCGGGGCGTCGGCGGAGACGCTCGAGTCGAGCGTGACGCAGGGGATCGAGCAGCAGCGCACCGGCATCGACGGGCTGATCTACTTTCAGGCGACGTCGAACTCGGCCGGCGCGTTGACGCTCGTCGTGACCTTCGAGAAGGGCACCAATCCCGACATCGCGCAGGTCCAGGTCCAGAATAAGGTTCAGCAGGCGCTCCCCCGGCTGCCGGCGCAGGTGCAGGCACAGGGCCTGACGGTCACCAAGTCTAACGCCGACTTCCTGATGGTCGTGGCGCTGTACGACAGCTCGGACAAGACGACTTCGGGCGATGTCGCCGATTATCTCGTTTCAACCCTTCAGGACAAGATCGGACGGATCAACGGCGTCGGTGACTACACCGTGTTTGGCTCGCAATATGCGATGCGCATCTGGCTCGACCCGTTCAAGCTGTCGAGCGTCGCGCTGACGCCCGGCGACATCGTCACCGCGCTGCAGGCGCAGAACACCCAGATCGCCGCCGGCCAGCTCGGCGCGCAGCCGGGTCCCAATACACAAATGCTCAGCGCGATCGTCACCGAACGCTCGCGGCTGACGACGCCCGACGAATTCCGCAAGATCATCGTCAAGACGCAGGCCGACGGGTCGCTCGTCCGACTGAGCGATGTCGCGCGCGTCGAGCTCGGTAGCGAGAATTACACCAATACCGGGCGGCTCAACGGCCACCCCGCGGTCGGCATGGCGATCCAGCTAGCGCCGGGTTCGGACGCGCTCAAGACCGCCGAACTGGTCAAGTCGGCGGTCGCCGATGCGTCGAAGTCGTTTCCCGACGGCTATAAATACGCGTTTCCGCTCGACAGCACGGCGTTCATCAAATTGTCGGTCGAGGAGGTGGTCAAGACGCTCGCTGAGGCGATCGTCCTCGTCGTGATCGTCATGTTCATCTTCCTGCAGAGTTGGCGGGCGACCTTGATCCCGGCGATCGCAGTTCCGGTCGTGCTGCTCGGCACGTTCGGTGTTCTCGCGCTGTTCGGCTTCTCGATCAACACGTTGACGCTGTTCGGACTCGTGCTGTCGATCGGCCTGCTGGTCGATGACGCGATCGTCGTCGTCGAGAATGTCGAGCGGGTGATGGAGGAGGAGCCCGACATCTCACCGCGCGACGCGACCATTAAGTCGATGGGCGAGATCCAGACCGCGCTGATCGGCATCGCCATGGTGTTGTCGGCGGTATTCCTGCCGATGGCGTTTTTCGGCGGTTCGGTCGGGGTCATCTACCGCCAGTTCGCGATCACCATCGTCTCGTCGATGATCCTGTCGGTGCTCGTTGCGCTGATCCTGACGCCGGCACTCGCGTCACACCTGCTCAAGCGGCCCGACTCCGAGCATCGCGAGGGGCGCGTAGCGCGCCTCGGCCACCGCTTCAACGACTGGTTCAACCGCACCGCCGACCGCTACCGCGATGTTGTCGCGCGCATCATCGCCGCGCCGCTGCTGTTCCTGATCGGCTACGCGGTGCTCGTCGCGGTTCTGGTCATCGCCTTTCTCCGGCTGCCGACGAGCTTCCTGCCGAATGAAGATCAGGGCATCGCGCAGCTCCAGTACATCCTGCCCGCGGGGGCGACGCAGGTACGTTCGACCGAGGTCGCCAAGCAGGTCGAGGATTATTTCAAGCGGACCGAGAAGGGCGTCGTCGATATCGTTTATATCGTCATCGGCCAGAATACCGCCGGCAGCGGCCAGAATGTCGCCCGCGGCTTTATCGCCTTCGCGCCGTGGGACCAGCGCACGGGCAAGGGGCAGGACGCCCCGGCGATCGTCGCCCGGACGACGAAGACGCTCGCCGCGCTGCGCGACGCCCAATTCACCGCGCTCAATCCGCCACCGGTTCGCGGGCTCGGCCAGTCGGCGGGTTTTACGATGGAGTTCGAGAACGTCGGCGACCTCGACCGCGCCACCTTTCGTGCGCGTGCCGACGCGCTGCTGGCGGCGGCCAAGGCCAATCCCGGTCTGGCCTCGGTGCGGCTGAACGGGCTCGACGACGTGCCGACGCTGTCGGTCGACGTCGATCAGGAGCAAGTGGGCGCGCTTGGCCTGACCCAGGCCGATGTCGATCAGACGCTCGCCGGGGCGTGGGGCGGACTCTACGTCAACGACTTCATCGATCGAGGCCGGGTTAAGCGGGTTTATGTCCAAGGAGATGCGGCGTTCCGCAGCCGGCCCGAAGATCTATCGAATTGGTATGTGCGCAACACCAGCGGGACGATGACCCCGTTCTCGACCTTCGCGCGCACCCATTGGACGCGGACGCCAACGACGCTGCAGCGCTACAACGCCCATCCGTCGTTCGAAATCGCGGGCGAGGCGGCGCCGGGATCGAGTTCGGGCGCGGCGATGAAGACCATGATGGACCTCGCCGCGAAGCAGCCGGGGACAGCTGTCGAGTGGAGCGCATTATCGTATCAGGAGCGCCTGTCCGGCGGGCAGACTCCCTTGCTGTATTCGTTGTCGATCCTCGTCGTCTTCCTCTGCCTCGCCGCGCTGTACGAAAGCTGGTCGATCCCATTTTCGGTGCTGCTCGTCATTCCGCTCGGGCTGGTCGGCGCGACGCTCGCGGTAACGCTCCGTGGGCTGACCAACGACGTCTATTTCCAAGTCGGGCTGCTGACGACGATGGGGCTGTCGGCGAAGAACGCGATTTTGATCGTCGAGTTCGCCGAGCAGGCCGAGCGCGGCGGCAAGAGCCCGCTCGATTCCGCCCTCGAGGCGGCACGGCTGCGGCTGCGCCCGATCATCATGACCAGCCTCGCCTTCATCTTTGGCGTCATCCCGCTGGCGATCTCGACCGGCGCGGGCGCGCAGAGTCGCCTCGCGATCGGCACCGCGGTTGTCGGCGGAATGCTGACCGCGACGATCCTCGCGATCTTTTATGTTCCATTGGCGTTCGTGCTGGTGCGCAAAGTCTTCAAAGGCAAGGCGCCAGGGCATGATGGGGCACCCGATAAACCAAGTCCGCCGACGCCCGACCTGCCGCAGCTCCCCGCTCCCGAAGCGCTCGATAATCCGCGGCTCCCCGCGCCGGGGAATGCCGCATGACCCGCCGGTCCGTCTTCGTCCTCATTGCCTCTGCACTTGGGGCGTGCAGTCTTGACCCGCATTATGTCCGCCCCGAACCCGCGGTGCCACCGGGGTGGCCGGTCGGCGACGCCTATCTCCGATCGCAGGAAGCGGCCTTGCCCGCGGTCGACTGGCGGGACGTATTCCGCGATCCGCATCTGCAGGCGATCATCGGCCAGGCGCTGACGAACAATCAGGACCTCGCCATCGCCGCCGCCAACATTGAATCGGCACGCGCACTGTACCGTGTCCAGCGTGCGCAACTACTGCCGCAGATCGACGCGTCGGCGCGAGCAACAACATCGAACGGCGAGACGACGACGACAGGTGGAAACGGTACTTCGGGCATCGGTAGCGGGACGACGGGAATAGGAACGACGGGCACAGGGACGACGGGAACCGGGACGGCAGGGACAGGAACGACCGGAGCCGGCACGACAGGAACTGGAACAACGGGGACCGCAACAAATACCGGTACGCGCACTGTCTATGCTGCGCAGATCGGCGTCACCGCCTTTGAGATCGACCTTTTCGGTCGGCTCCACAGCCTCGCCCGCGCGCAGTTCCAGCAATATCTTGCGACCGAGGCGGCGTCGCGCGCGACGAGGCTGACGCTCGTCGGCGATGTCGCCAATGCATATCTGTCGCTCGCTTCGGACCGCAGCCTGCTCGCCATTGCAGTCGACACCGAAGCCAGCGCCTTGCGCACCGTCGACCTGACCCGCGCCCGTCTGACCGGTGGTGTCGCCCCGCGGACCGATCTGCGCCAGGCTGAAAGCGTCCTCTACCAGGCGCGGATCGACCGCGCGAATACGACGACGCTCGTTGCGCAGGACCGCAATGCACTCGAACTGCTCGTCGGTGCGCCGGTGCCCGACGCCGACCTGCCG
>CAXTPH010000036.1:0-14305 GCA_964245955.1 uncultured Sphingomonadaceae bacterium
ATGCTAGCGAAGCACGAATAGGAAGGGCGTCGCGGCGAAGCCGCGCCGTCGGACGGGTTCGGCGACGAAGGTTCGCCGACCCGCCGGCCGGTCTACACGCGAGTCCGCGCGTAGCTAACGAACGCGAAGGGCATTCGCTTCGCTACGCGCCGGCCGCTTAGTAGACTTCAAACAGCCCCGCCGCCCCCATGCCGCCGCCGACGCACATCGTCACGACGACATATTTCGCCCCGCGCCGCTTGCCCTCGATCAGCGCGTGGCCGGTCAGGCGCGCGCCCGACATGCCGTACGGGTGGCCGATCGAGATCGCGCCGCCGTTGACGTTGAGCTTGGCCTGGTCGATCCCGAGGACGTCGGCGCTGTGGAGCACCTGCACCGCGAACGCCTCGTTCAGCTCCCACAGGTCGATGTCGTCAATCGTCAGGCCATTGCGCTTGAGCAGCTTGGGCACGGCATAGATCGGGCCGATGCCCATCTCGTCGGGGTCGAGCCCGGCCGACGCCATGCCGACGTAGCGTCCGAGCGGGGTCAGCCCGCGGCGGGTCGCTTCGCCCACTTCCATCAGCACGCTCGCGCTCGCACCGTCGGACAGCTGCGAGGCGTTGCCGGCGGTGATGACGCCGCCCTCGCGGACCGGCTTGAGGCCCTTCAGCCCCTCGAGCGTCGTCTCGGGGCGGTTGCCTTCGTCCTTGGTCAGCGTCACGTCGTGGAAGGTGACTTCGCCGGTTTCCTTGTTCGCCATGCCCATCTTCGACGGCAGCGGCACGATCTCGGCATCGAAGCGGCCGTCGGCCTGCGCGGCGGCGGTCCGCATCTGCGACTGATAGCTGTATTCGTCCTGCCGGTCGCGGCTGATGTTGTAGCGCTTGGCGACGACCTCGGCGGTGTCGATCATCGGCATGTAGACGTTCGAATGCATCGCGATCAGGCCGGGATCGGGGTCGACACGCATCTTGTTGGTCTGGACCATCGAGATCGAATCCTGCCCGCCGCCGACGGTGATCTGCATCCCGTCGACGATGATCTGCTTCGCCGCGGTGGCGATCGCCATCAGCCCGCTCGCGCACTGGCGGTCCATCGACTGGCCGCTGACGCTCGTCGGCAGGCCGGCGCGGAGCAGCGCGAGGCGCGCGATGTTCGGCGCCTGCCCGCCCTGCTGGAGCGAGGCGCCCCAGACGACGTCGTCGACCTCCGCCCCGTCGATCCCGGCGCGCTCGACCGCGTGCTTGATCGCATGGCCCCCGAGCATCGGCGGCGGCGAGGCGTTGAACGCGCCGCGGAACGCGCGCCCGATCGGGGTCCGCGCGGTCGAGACGATGACGGCTTCACGCATGGGTCTGATCCTTCGGTTCGGGGAAGCGGCCCATGGCGGCTTCGGGGGGGATGTCGAGCGCGCCGCAGATCAGCGACACGCCGTGGTAGAAGCCGACGAGCTGGATGATCTCGAACACCTGCGCCGCGTCATACTGGGCGTGGAAGGCGTCGAACTCGGCCTGCGTCAGCTTCTTGCGGTCGAGCAGCGCATCGACGGTGGCGATCAGCACCGCCTCGGCCGCGTCCCAGTTGCCGTCGTCGGCGGTGCCGTCGAAGGTCGAGCGGACCTGTTCGGGGGTGAACCCGGCCTTCGCGGCGAACATCGTCGCGTGCGTCGTCCATTCGAACTCGCCGCCGGTCCGTGCGGCGGTGCGCAGGATCGTAATCTCGCGCTGGCGCGACGACAGCGGGCCGCGACCGGTCAGCGCGCCGCCGCTGAACTTCTCCCACGCGCGCGCGCTGTGCGCGAACGGCGGGAACAGGCCGAGCGGCGTACCGCCCGGGGGCGTCATCGCATCGACCGCGGCGGCGAAGCGCGGCTCCCACGCGTCGCGCGGCAGGTCAGGCAGACGGCTCATACGTACACCAGCGACACCGTCTCGCCGATCAGCGCGGGCTTGGTCTCGCCCTCGATCTCGACGGTCACGCTGACGGTCGACTGGTAGCTGCCATCGGGCCGCGCATCGACACTCAGCAGCGTGAAGCGCCCGCGGACGCGCTTGCCCGACTTGACCGGCGCCATGAAGCGCAATTTGTTCATGCCGTAGTTGACGCCCATCTTCGCGCCCTCGATCCCCGGCACCGAGGCATAGGTCATCATCGGGATCAGGCTGAGCGTCAGGTAACCGTGCGCGATCGTCGTGCCGAACGGGGTCTTCGCGGCGGCGACCGGATCGACGTGGATGTACTGGTGATCGCCGGTGCACTCGGCGAAGGCATCGATCCGCGCCTGGTCGACGAGGATCCAGTCGGACACCCCGACCTCGGTTCCGGCCTTCGCCTGGTAATCGGCCAGCGGCAATGCGGCGCGTGTCATGATCTCTCCCCGTCGATTTTGCCGCACCGTAGCGATGGTTGCCGCGAACGTCACCCTTCAAATCTCGGCGCGGAAGCGTAGGAGGCGGAGATGACCACCATCGCTTCCGCCCGCGCCGAGATGCGCGACCTCCGCCGCGCGCCCGAGCCCGACGTGCTCGCCCGGCTGCTCCCCGCCGCGACGCTCGACCCCGCGACCCGCGCTGCGGTCGAGAACCGCGCGCTCGGCCTCCTCGCCGAACTGCGCGCGGCGCAAGGGTCGGGCTGGGTCAACCGTTTCCTCCAGCAATACCGGCTCAACACGATGGAGGGCGTCGCGCTGCTCAGCCTCGCCGAGGCGTTCCTGCGCGTGCCCGATGCCGCCACCGCCGACCTGCTGATCCGCGACAAGATCGGCGGGGCCGATTGGGGCGCCCACGCCGGCAAGTCCGATTCGGCGCTGGTCAATTCGGCGACCTGGGGCCTCGTGCTGACCCGCGCCGTCGTCGGTGAGTCGGGCCGCGCGTCGGTCCTCAGGCGGCTGATCGCGCGATCGGGCGAGCCGTTCGTGCGCACCGCGGTCGGCGCGGCGATGCGGATGATGGGCCAGATCTTCGTCATGGGGCGGACGATCGACGAGGCGCTCGAACGCGCCTCGGACAGCGACAACAAGGGCTTCACCGCGAGCTTCGACATGCTCGGCGAGGCGGCGCGGACGCCGGACGATGCCGCGCGCTACTACGACAGCTATGTCGCCGCGATCCGCCGCATCGGCGTGTCGAACCGGGCGGCGGGCCATTCGATCTCGGTCAAGCTGTCGGCGCTCCACCCGCGTTATGAAACCGCGCACGCGGCGACCTGCGTTCCCGAACTGACCGACATGCTCGGCAGCCTCGCGAGCGCCGCCGCCGCCGCCGGCATCGGGCTGACGGTCGATGCCGAGGAGACCGAGCGGCTCGACATGTCGCTCGACATCATCGGCGCGGTTGCCCGGCACCCGCAGCTCAAGGCGTGGGACGGCTTCGGCATGGCCGCGCAGGCGTATGGCAAGCGGGCGGCGGCGGTGATCGACTGGGCGCAGGCGCTCGGGGCCGAGACGTCGCGCAAATTGGGCGTTCGCCTCGTCAAGGGCGCGTACTGGGACAGCGAGATCAAGCGCACCCAGGTCGAGGGCCTGTCCGACTATCCGCTGTTCACGCGCAAGGCGGCGACCGACGTGTCGTACCTCGCCTGCGCCGCCAAGATGCTCGCCAGCCCGAACATCTTCCCCGCCTTCGCGACGCATAATGCGCTGACGGTGGCGACGATCCTCGAATGGACCGGCGGTCCCGACGGCTTCGAATTTCAGCGGCTGCACGGCATGGGTGAGGGGCTGTACGAGCGGCTGGTCCGCGAGGACGGCTATGCCTGCCGCAGCTATGCCCCCGTCGGCGGCCACCGCGACCTGCTCGCCTATCTCGTCCGGCGGCTGCTCGAGAACGGCGCGAATTCGAGCTTCGTCCACCAGCTCGCCGACGCCGGCGTCGACGACGCGATGCTGCTCGCCGACCCGGCGGTGCGGATTGCGAGCGTCGGCGGCGCGCCGCATCCGAGCATTCCGCTGCCGTGCGACCTGTTCCCCGGGCGGGTCAATTCGGCGGGGCTCGATCTCGCCGATGCCGCGGTGCTGTCGGCTGTGGTCGATTCGATGGCCGTCACCCCCGCGAAGGCGGGGACCCAGACACGTCAACCTGTCGGGGTTATAGGTCCCCGCCTGCGCGGGGATGACGAGGGTGCTGCGGGGGAGAGTATGGCCGAAGCCGTCGCCGCGGCGCACGACGGCTTCCCGGCGTGGGACGCGACTCCGGCCGCGGCGCGCGCCGCCGTCCTCGAACGCCTCGCCGATCTGCTCGAACGCGACCGCGCGAAGCTCATGGCGCTGTGCGTCGACGAAGCCAGGAAGACGATCCCCGACGCCCTCGGCGAGGTGCGCGAGGCGGTCGACTTCTGCCGCTATTACGCGGCGCAGGCCCGCGCGCACTTTGCGCCGGTGATTCTCCCCGGGCCGACCGGCGAGCGCAACGAATTGCGGCTCGCCGGCCGCGGCGTCTTTGCGTGCATCGCGCCGTGGAATTTCCCGCTCGCGATCTTCTTGGGCCAGGTCACCGCTGCGCTCGCCGCAGGCAACAGCGTCGTCGCCAAGCCGGCTCCGCAAACTCCGCGCATCGCTTCCGCCGCCGTCGCGCTGGCGCATGAGGCCGGGGTGCCCGCCGACGTGCTCCGCCTCGTCACCGGCGGCGGTGAGGTCGGCCAAGCCCTCGTTGCCGACCCCCGCGTCATGGGCGTCGCCTTCACCGGCTCGACCAAGACCGCGCGCGCGATCGCGCGGACGCTGCTCGACGACGACCGCCGCCCGCTCGTGCCACTGATCGCCGAGACCGGCGGGCTCAACGCGATGATCGTCGATTCGACCGCGCTGCCCGAGCAGGTCGTCGTCGACGTCGTCACCAGTGCGTTCCGGTCGGCGGGGCAACGTTGCTCGGCGCTGCGGCTGTTGCTGCTGCAGGAGGACATCGCCGAGCGGACGCTCGACATGCTCAAGGGGGCGATGGATACGCTGATCGTCGGCGATCCCGCCGACCCGCGGACCGATGTCGGCCCGGTGATCGACGCGGCGGCGTTCGACCGGCTCGAAAACTATCGCCAGTCGCAGCGCGAGCGCTGGGTACATACGATCGCGGCGCCCGCCACCGGCAATTTCGTCGCGCCGACGATCATCCGCCTGCCGTCGATCGACGCCCTGCGCGAAGAGTGGTTCGGGCCGATCCTCCACGTCGCGACGTGGAAGTCGGGCGACCTCGACGCGACGGTCGCGGCGGTCAATGCGACCGGCTACGGCCTGACGATGGGGCTGCACAGCCGCATCGCCTCGTCGGCCGAGCGCGTCGCCGCGACGGCCCGGGTCGGCAACCTCTACATCAACCGGGCGATGATCGGCGCGGTCGTCGGGAGCCAGCCGTTCGGCGGCGAGGGGCTGTCGGGGACGGGGCCGAAGGCCGGCGGTCCGCATTACCTGCCACGTTTCGCGGTCGAACGCGTCGTCAGCACCGACACGACGAGTGCGGGCGGCAACGCCTCGCTGCTGTCGATCGAGGACGCGATCGGCGGCATCTGAGCGATCCCGCCGGGATCGGTCGCAACCGACTCGGGTCTCCCTTCGTTACAATTGGTATCGACGGGAGAACGACCATGCACATCAAGTTGACCACGGCGGCGATCCTCGCTGCATTTGCTTTCCAGGCGGCCCCGGCGGCGGCACAGGACCGTGACGATCGCGGCGCGTACGATGCCCGGCGCGACGATCGCCGCGGCTACGACGATCACGGCCGGCGCAATACCTATTACGACCGGCGTCAGGATTGCCGCCGCAGCAACGGCACCACCGGCACGATCGCCGGCGCAGTGGGCGGCGGCGTGCTCGGCAACGTGCTCGGCGGCGGTACGATCGGCACGCTTGCCGGGGCCGGTGGCGGCGCCCTCGTCGGTCGTCAGCTCGACAAGAATCACGATCGCGCCCAGAATCGCCGCAACGGCTGCTAGTTGATCTTCGGGCGGTTTGCGTATAGCCGCTCCGCATGAACGCCGTGACGCCGCAACGCGATTTCGTCCTCGCCCCGCTCCGCCGGGATTGGCCGAAGGCGCTGCGTGCGGTCAGGCGGCTGCTGGCCGACAAGGACGATACCGTCCAGGTGTTCGAGATCATGCGCTCGCTCAACGGCAGCGCGACGCGCGACGGTTACTTTCGGCTGCTCAAAACCGCCGAAGGTGGCCGCCTCGCGTATCAGCGGCGCGAGCTGACCGATGTGCTCATGGACCGCGCGGCGCTGGAGCAATATCCGGCGGATAGCGTCGCCGCGCATTATCTGGCGTTCACGGACCGTGGCCAGATCAGCGCCGATGGTCTGGCCGATGTCAGCCGCCAGGCGGCGCGTGGCGAGTTGATGAACCTCGTCCACCCGGTGGCGTGGTTCGGCCGCCGGATCCGCGACACGCACGACCTGTGGCATATTTTGACCGGCTACGACCTGACCGGCCTCGGTGAAGCCTGCCTCGTCGCCTTTTCCTACGCGCAGACCAAGGCGCTGGGCTGGGCCCTCATCGGGGTCGGCGCGGCGGTGCGGGGCGCGCGCCAGCCCGGCCAGCCGTATGCGCGGGCGATCCTGGAGGGCTATCGCCGCGGGCGCGCCGCGGCGTGGCCGCCCGGGCAGGATTATGAGGCGTTGCTCCCCGAGCCGCTCGCCGACGTGCGCGCCCGCCTCGGCCTGGCCGCGCCGGTGATCTTCGACGCGATCCCGGCCGATTTGCGAAACCAGGCACTGCCGAAGGCTGGCTGACGGGCGCGGCTAACCCGTGGCCCCCTGCGGCGGCGCGGCCATCGCCACCGGCGGATCGATCACCCGGCCATCGGCGCGCGCGGTCAGCGCGACCTGGGTCGGGTAGGCGAAGTCGATCCCGAGATCGTTGAAGCGCTTGAGGATGCCGAGGCCGATCGCATGGCGCGCATCCATCATCGTCCTGAACGCCTGGCCGTGGGTGAAGAAGCAGATCTCGAAGTCGAGCGACGAATCGGCGAACCTGACGAAATGGCAGCGGTCGAAGCGACATTCGGCGCGCGCGGCGACGATCTTCTCGACCTCGGCGGGGATGCTTTCGAGCAGGTCGCTGCTCGTCTGGTAGGTCACGCCGATGACCATCACCACCTGCCGCTCGTCGATCCGCGCGAGGTTGGAGATCTGGTCGCCGAGCAGCTTGGTGTTGCCGACGACGACCTGCTCGCCCGACTGCGAGCGGATGCGGACGGTCTTGAGGCCGATCGCCTCGACCTTGCCGGTAACGCTGCCCCAGCGGATCGTATCGCCGACGCGGAACGGCCGGTCGAACAGGATCGCCAGCGCCGCGAACAGGTCGGAGAAGATGCCCTGCGCGGCGAGGCCGATCGCAATGCCGCCGACGCCGAGCCCCGCGACCAGCGCCGTGACGTTGACCCCGAGATTGTCGAGCACGAGGATGAAGGCGAGCGACCAGACGACGACGTTGACCAGTACGCGGATAATGCCGCCCGCGCTCGCCAACGCGGCCTTGTCCTCCGCGAACGCCGCGCGCCGGTCGACGAGCCCGAGGATGAACTCGCGCACCCAGATCGCGCCCTGGATCGCGGCGGCGACGGTGAAGACGAGGGTGATGAAGCTGAGGATCGCCCCCGGCGGCGCGGCGGCGTGCGCGGCGATGTCGGCGGCGAAGGCGCCGAGGAAGAAGCTGCGGGTCCGCCGGACCATGCGCCCGACGAAGCCCTGCCAGGTCGTGACGTCGTGACCGGTGCCGAGCAGGCGGCAGATGCCGAAGCGGATGCCAAGGAAGACGAGGTAGAGCAGCAAGGCGCCGCCGACCCCGAGCATCGCCGCGACGCTGTCGGTCCGCACCCAGGTCAGGGTATTTGTCGTCAGCCGCTCGATCTGGCCGGGGACGTTGAGCAGTCCGCCGGGAATGCCGGTCGACAGCGGGTGCGGTGTAGCCATGACGAAATCTAACGGTTGCGAAGCAGGAGCGGCGATCGGCGAGGTTTAACCGGCCACCGCCTTGATCTCCGATTAACGGCTCAGTCGCGCGGAAGCCAGTCGGGCCAGTCGACGGTGATCGCGGCATTGCCCGCGACGAGCGGACCGCCGGCGGCCTCGACCCGGAGATAGGCGAAACCGCGGCCATCGACGACCGAACGCAGCTCGCCCGCCGCGACGCCGCCGCTGGTGACGGCCGCGTCGCCGGGATCACCGTCGACCGTCACCGGCAGCAGGCGGCGGCGGAGCTTGTCGCGGTGGTGCATCCGCGCGGTGTTTTCCTGGCCGATGTAGCAGCCCTTGGTGAAGCTGACGCCGTCGAGTTCGACCGCGTTCGCCTCGAGCCACAGCATCCGGTCGAGAAGCAGGTCGGCGCTGTCGGGCACGCCGAGCTGGCGGCGGCGGCGGGCATAGTCGTGGACGCCGGTGCCGGTTTCGGCGGCGTCGGCGATCCAGCGGTTGCCGAGCGCGGCGAGTTGCGGGTCGGCGGGCAGGCCGATTGCGGGCTCGTCCCAGCGTGCGAAGACGTGGAGGCCGGGTTCGGCGGTGATCGTCACCGCCCGGCGCAGGCGGTACATCGTCAACCGCTTCGCCAGCGCGTCGGCGGCGGTGGCAAGGACGTCGACGAGGACCGCGCCGGGCTCGAGGTCGCCGCCGTCGAACAGGATCATGTCGAACAGCGGCTTGCCCTGGGCGCTGAGCAGCCCGGCCCACAAGGGGGTATCGCGGTTCAACCGGTCGACGTCGTTGGTGACGAGCCCCTGCAGATAGGCGCGCGCGTCGGGGCCGCCGACGCGGAGGACGGCACGGTCGGTCAGGCGGGCGGTTGGCATCGCTAATAGCTGGGGTAGCCGAGGGCGGATGGCAAGCGGGATCGGTCGGCATGCTTCTGCCCAGGTCAACGGATCGCTCCGCCCCGGGGGCCTTGTCGGTCTGGGGCTCTTCCCGGCGGCGGGCCCCCTCGCGGTGGGGGTGATCGCTGCCGGGTCGAGTAGGCTTGGCGACGTCTGTGGAGGAGCACGGCGGATTCGCTGGCGCGGTGAAGTCGGTATCGGGACGGGCCCGTGCTTTCAGCGCATTTCCACTGGCCAACCGCCGACAGACCCGGCACTCTGCCGCGTGTCGGGGATCAGGGGGGGAAACGACATGCGGCGCGCCGTGGCATGGAGCCTGTCGCTCGCGGCGCTCGTTGCCGCCATCACGCCCGCCGCCGCCGAACCGCGCTTCGCGATCATCGACATGCACTTCCACGCCGACCGCCCCGACGCCGAAGGCCCGCCGGGTGGCAAGGTCTGTGCGCCGTACGACGACTGGGCGCCGCGCGATCCCGGCGCGCCGATCGAACGCTATCTCGACTGGTTCACTGTCCACCCGACCTGCGCGCATGTCCTCACCGCGCCGACCGATGTGGCGGCGCTGCGCGACCAGGGCCTCGCGATGCTGGCACGCTTCAACATGCTCGCGCTCGCCGGTGGCGAGGCGGCGACGGTCGACGATTATCGCCGCCATGCCCCCGACCGCGTCCTGCCTTCAGCGGGATTCGGCAGCGGCGACGATTTTCCCTCGATCGTGGCGCTCCGCCGGCTTCACGCCGAAGGCAGGCTCGCGGCACTGAGCGAGATCACCGCGCAATATGCCGGCATGGCCCCCGACGACCCGAAGCTCGAACCCTATTTCGCGCTCGCCGAGGAACTCGACATTCCGGTCGGCATCCATCTTGGCCCCGGGCCGCCGGGGACCGCCTATTTCGCGACGCCGGGCTACCGCGCGGCGGCCGGCGACCCGTTCCGCCTCGAACCCGTCCTGATCCGCCACCCGCGCCTGCGCGTCTATGCGATGCACGCCGGCTGGCCGATGGGCGAGGCGATGATCGCGATGCTGTTCGCCCACCCGCAGCTCTATGTCGACGTCGGCATCCTCGACTATGCCTATCCGGCAAAGGACTTTTACGCCTATCTCGGGCGGCTGATCGACGCCGGTTTCGAACGGCGGATCATGTTCGGGTCGGACAATATGGTCTGGCCCGATGCGATTCCGGTCGCGATCGACCGCATCGAACAGGCGCCGTTCCTGTCGGCGCGGCAGAAGCGGCTGATCCTCCACGACAATGCCGCGCGCTTCCTGCGGATCGAGGGGTGAGGCGATGATCGACACGTAATGCTCGTGCGGGCGCGGCCAAGGGCACCGGGGGTGAAGCGGCGGGTGCAGCGGACGTTGCTCGGCGTGGGCGCCGCGGTCGTGCTCGCCGTCGCCGCCGTCGGCTATATCGTGCTCAACCAGGTCGATCCCGGCCTGCCGCAAAGCCTTGCCGCACTCGGTCCGACCCGCCTGACCAGCGCGGCGGGATCACCGGTTCGTCTGAGCGCGGCGGTGCAGCCGCGTTCCGCGACCCTGCTCGCTTTCTGGGCGACTTGGTGCGTGCCGTGCCGCGAGGAGGCGACCGAGATCGCAGCGCTTCGCCGGCACTACGCGGCGAGCGAGCTCAGCATCGTGTATCTCAACGTCGACGAGCTGCCCAACGCCGCCGCGACCGCCGCCTTCCTGCGCGCCGCGCACGCCGAGAACCTGCCGGTCCTCTACGCCGGTCACGCGGGCTGGACGGCGATCACCGGCAGCCGAACCATGGTTCTTCCACGCAGTTACCTCTTCGGCCGGTCGGGCGCGGCGACGGCGGTGTTCCCCGGGTTCGGCAAGGACTCGAAGCGCCAGCTCGAGCGCGGCATCGCGAAGGCACTGGCCGGTTAGCTGGCAAACGCGATCCCGGAGGACAGGGCGGACGCGACGCCGCCGATCCGCCACCCCGCTATTTGGTCTTGTCACCCTGGCTGAGGATGCGGTCGATCGAATCGGGCACCAGCCGCTCGGCGAAGCCGGCGATGAACGAGATGATCAGCATCCGGGCGAGATCGCCGTCGCGCATGAAGCCGAGCGCGCGTGCGATCCCCGGCTCGTGGCCGAGCATCCTCCCGCTCAGCTGTGGGAACAGAAACCCGCCGTTGAGCCCGAGGACCCCGCCGACCGCGCCATAGAAAACGCCGAAGACGAGCAGCGCGAACACCGAGCCGATCAGGCACGAGAGCATGATCCCGTTGCGGCCGAGTTCGAGCGCGGCGATCTCGAACAGCGGGTCGCGGGCCATGACCTTCGTATCGATCGCGCCCTGCAGCCGCCGCGCGACGCTCATCACCGCGCCAACGCCGCCGGCGAGCGCGAGCGCCGCGACCCCGAGCAGGAGCGAGCGCGGCGCGGTGATCCCGATCGCCTCCGAGAAGGTCCAGAGCGCGGTGCCGAACAGGAGCATCAGCGCGACCGTCCACCACAGCAGCCAGCGCTTGAGCCGCGCGGCGGCGAGTTCGCGGACGAGGGTCAGTTGATAGCTCTTGTGCGTATAGCTCAGCAGCGTTCGCACTTCCGCGAGCAGCTTATCGGCGGGCGCCGCCGCGAGGTCCGTGATCCGCGCCGCCCCGAACGCGGCGAGCGCGTCGGACGTCGCGACCCGGGCGAAGCGATCACGCAGCGACCAGATCTCGGCGCGGCGATCATCGTCGGTCAGCGCTTCGTAATAGAGGCGTTCGCACGCCATCGCCGCCGGCATGTCGGGGCGGCTCCGCAGGTTCTGCAGCGTCGTTGCCAGCGCCCGCATCGTCGGCAGCCGCGTCGCACTGCCTTCCGCCGCCGCGTAGATGACCCCTGCGAACGCCTGCACCTCGAGTTCGGAACGTTCGAACCCGAGCATCCATTCGATCCGCGATGGCAGCCGCCACCATGGACGTGGCTCGGGCGGCGCCGAAGGTCCGGACAGGCTGTCGTCGACTGCAAGCGTTGCCACGGCGGGGCCCCCAAGACGAGATCAAGTCATCCTAGAGTTATCCACATGCCTCGGCAACGCGAGCATTGTTAATGCAATACCAACGGCGGCAGCGGGTTAGTAGGTACCGAAGGCCTTCGACGAAGTCGGCCGATCACCGACTGGTGGGCGCGGTCCGGCGTTCAGAACGGTGCCAACCGGCTGTTGCGGGTATAGTTGACCCAGCCCGCGTTGACGCCGAGCCGCCAGCCGACGCCGAGCTTGATCGGCACGAGGATGACGTGGTCGCGCTGATTGTACGTCGCGGTGAAGCCGCCGATCAGATACGCCTTGCCCTCGGCCGCCGGGTAGCGGCGGAACAGGTCGGCGGTGTCGTCGAGATGATAAACCAGGGTGAAGACGCGGTTGCCGTCGCCGCCGACGTCGAAGCCGACCGACGGCCCGGTCCAGTGGACCGCCTGCTCGCCCTCGATCTTCGAATAGAGCGTCCCCGAGCCGTAGCGCAGGCCGACGAAAAACGCCCCCGATGCCTCGCGCCCGACGATATACGCGTTCGGCCGCCCGAGGTCCTTGAACGCCTTTTCGATCAGCTTCGCCGCGCCCTCGGCGCCCTTGCCGAATGCCCCTTCCGCGGCGGCGATGACGTCGCCCTCCTCGTACGTGTCGGCGGGCGGGTGGGCGAAGCCGGGATCAACGGGCGGCGCGGTGTCGGACACCGGCGGCGGCGGGGCTTCCTGGGCAATCAGCGGGGTCGCGATCAGCATCGCCGCGAGTGACAGGGTGATCCGCATCGAATTGATCTCGCTCAATCTATCGACGCCCCCGGGCCGTCAGTGCCGCGCTGTCGCCCGAAAGTCCAGATCGCCCGCCTTTCCTTGGCCATGCGGCGCTGCTACCGCAGTGCAACAACCGACGGAGCGACCATGCGGATAACGATGATCGGTGCAGGCTATGTCGGCCTCGTCTCGGGGGCATGCTTCGCCGATTTCGGCCACGACGTCGTCTGTGTCGACGTCGATCCGTCGAAGATCGAGCGGCTGCACGCCGGGATCATGCCGATCTTCGAACCCGGCCTCGCCGAGCTCGTCACCGGCAACGCGCGCGCCGGGCGGCTGACCTTCACCACCGACCTCGCCGCCGGCGTCGCCAACGCCGAGGCGGTGTTCATCGCCGTCGGCACCCCGTCGCGCCGCGGCGATGGCCACGCCGACCTCAGCTACGTCTTCGCCGCGGCAAAGCAGATCGCCGAGGCGTGCAGCGGCGACACCGTCGTGGTCACCAAGTCGACCGTGCCGGTCGGCACCGGCGACGAGGTCGAGCGCATCCTCTACGAGGCGAACCCCAACGCGCGCTTCGCCGTCGTGTCGAACCCCGAATTCTTGCGCGAAGGCGCGGCGATCCGCGATTTCAAGTTCCCCGACCGCATCGTCGTCGGCACCGAGGACGCCGACGCGCGCGCGGTGATGACCGAGATCTACCGCCCGCTGTTCATCAACTCGTCGCCATTGCTGTTCACCGCGCGGCGCACCGCCGAACTGATCAAATACGCGGCGAACGCCTTCCTCGCGACCAAGATCACCTTCATCAACGAGATCGCCGACCTGTGCGAGGCGGTCGGGGCGAACGTTCAGGACGTCGCGCGCGGCATTGGCCTCGACAACCGTATCGGCTCCAAATTCCTCCACGCCGGGCCGGGCTATGGCGGGTCGTGCTTCCCCAAGGACACGCTCGCGCTGATCAAGACCGCGCAGGACTATGGCACGCCGATCCGGATCGTCGAGACCGTCGCGGCGGTCAACGACCAGCGCAAGCGGGCGATGGCGCGCAAGGTCGTCGCCGCGTGCGACGGCTCGGTCCGCGGCAAGACGGTCGCGATCCTCGGTCTGACGTTCAAGCCGAACACCGACGACATGCGCGACAGTCCGGCGATCGCGGTGGTCCAGGCACTGCAGGACGGCGGCGCGCACATCCGCGCGTTCGACCCCGAAGGCGTCGAGCAGGCGAAGCTGGTCCTAACCGACGTCGACTATGCGACCGATCCCTATGATTGCGTCACCGGCGCCGATGCCGCGGTCCTGATGACCGAGTGGGACGCGTTCCGCGGCCTCGACATGGACCGGATCGCCAAGGCGATGACGCACGCGGTGCTCGTCGACCTGCGCAACGTCTATCGCGCCGACGAGATGGCGCGGCGCGGCATCGCCTATACCAGCGTCGGGCGGTGAGCGCGGCATGACGCCCGTCGCGGCAGCAGAGCCCGCGATCCTGCCCGAAGCCGTGCCGGCGCCGCGGCTTTCGGGCATCGTCCGCGCCTATCGCGCCGAGCTTGTCCTGATCATCCTCGCCGGGTTGTTCGTCCGCCTGCTGCTCGCGCCGCATTTCAACGTGAAGGATTTCAAGTTCTTCATCGTGCCGTGGGTCGCGTTCATCGACGCGCACGGCACCGACGCGCTGCGGTACGCCTTCACCGACTATTCGCCGCTGTACAGCTATTTGCTGCTCGCGGCGCGCGCCTGCCTGCCGGCCGCGCCGGCGCTGATCCTCGTCAAGGCGATCTCGCTGGTCTTCGAGCTCG
>CAXTPH010000037.1:0-14273 GCA_964245955.1 uncultured Sphingomonadaceae bacterium
GGCTCGACCGGGATGGGTGCCACGGCGATGGGTGCCAACCGCAACCTCTGATCTTGCGGTTTGAGCGAAGCAGAGGCGGCCCCATGCGGGCCGCCTCTTTTCGTTCAGGCCGCGGGCAGCGCCTGCAGCGACCGCGCGATCGCGTGAATCACCGCGGCGATCCGCACCGCGGTCTGGATCGTGTCGATCGAAACGCCGGCCGCGAGCAGGACCTTCTCGTGCGCGTCGATGCACATGCCGCAGCCATTGACCGCCGAGACGGCGAGGCAGAACAGCTCGAAATCGGCCTTGTCGATCCCGGGCGAGCCGATCACGTTCATCCGCAGCTTGGCCGGACGCGTCGAATACTCGTTGTTCGTGGCGAGGTGGATGAAGCGGTAGTAGATATTGTTCATCGCCATGATCGAGGCGGCGGATTTCGCCGCGGTCATGCCCGCCTCGGTCAGCTTGGCAGTCGCTTCGGTCTCGGCGGCGACGATCAGCGGGCGGTGCGACGCGGCGTGAGCGCAGGCGACGAGGCAGCCGAATTTCTGCTGGTCGGTCAGCCCCTGCTCGGTCAGCAGCGATGAAAGGTTGAGCCGCAGGTCCTTGGCATAGTCGGGCAGGGTGCGGGCGAGGTCGTTCAACGACATTTCTGGTCTCCAAAAAGATAACGCGGGCAAAGCCCGCGTTATGTCGAGCGGGTCCTGCGATGATCACCGCCGCCCCGCTGTCCGGACTTGCGCGAGCCTCACCCCGGCGAACGCGCTGGCGTTCGCCGGGCTAAGCCGGGCCGCGCGGCGTCTTACGCCGCCAATGCGACCGGGTTGAGCGTCTCCTCGCCACCCTGCCAGTTGCACGGGCACAGCTCGTCGGTCTGCAGCGCGTCGAGAATACGCAGGGTCTCGGCGGGGTTGCGGCCAACGTTGAGGCCATTGACCGTGATGTGCTGGATGACGCCTTCGGGATCGACGATGAAGGTCGCGCGCAGCGCCACGCCCGCGTCCTTGTCGAGGATGCCGAGCGCCCGGGTCAGTTCGTGCTTGTTGTCGGCAATCCAGGGGAAATCGCACTTGGCAAGCCGCTCGTCGGCCTTGCGCCACGCGAAGTGGACGAAGTCGCTGTCGGTCGATGCGCCAATCAGCACCGCATCACGGTCGGCGAAATCGCCGCCGAGGTCGCCATAGCCGATGATCTCGGTCGGGCAGACGAAGGTGAAATCCTTCGGCCAGAAGAACAGGATCTTCCACTTGCCGGGGGCATAAGTGGCAAGGTCGATCGTCTCGCCGCCGGGCAGCGCGGAGATGCCCTGCTGGACGGAAAGGGTAAAATTGGGCAGCTTGTCGCCGACGCTGAGCATGAGAATTCTCCGTGAGGGATGGAACGCCCGCCGCAAATGGTGCACTGCACAAAGATCGGCAAATTGATAATTCCTCACCCATTGATCGATTGACCCAATGAATTTTCTGCCGACGCTTAAGCAGCTGCAATATCTCGTGGCGCTACACAAAAGCGGCCATTTTGGCCGCGCGGCAGCGGCGACGTTCGTGACCCAATCGACGCTGTCGGCAGGCTTGCGCGAACTCGAGATCCTGCTCGGGGTGACGCTGGTCGAGCGCACGCGGCGCGTCGTCCGGTTTACCCCACTGGGCGAGCGGGTCGTGGCCAAGGCATACACAGTGCTGCGCGAAGCCGATGAGCTCGCCGAGCTGGCCCGGTCGGCGTCTAAGCCGCTCGGCGGCGAGCTTCGCCTCGGGGTCATTCCAACGATCGCGCCGTTTCTGCTGCCGCGGCTGTTGCCGAAGCTGCGCGAGGCCTATCCCGAGCTCAAGCTGTTCCTGCGCGAGGAGACGAGCGGCGCGGCGTGCGAGGCGCTCGCGCGCGGCCAGCTCGATTGCGTCCTGCTGGCGCTGCCATGGGCCTGCGGTGACGTCGCGACGAAGCGATTGTTCGACGATCCCTTCTATCTCGCCTTCCACCCCGCCGACTTCGCCGACCCGCCGCTCCGGGTCCTGCCCGAGGCGATCGATCCGGCGCGCCTGCTTCTGCTCGAGGACGGGCATTGCCTCAAGGACCATGCGCTGGCGGCGTGCGGGCGTCCCGACCTTCGCCCCGACGCGGCGATCCTCGGCACCTCGCTGCACACGCTCGTGCAGATGGTCGCCAATCGGCTCGGGCTGACGCTCGTGCCGAAGATGGCGATCGACGCCGGGATTCTGCTAAACACCCCGGTACTGGCGCGCCCGGTCGAAGGTGCCCATGCCAGTCGCGAGATTGCGCTGGCCTGGCGCGCAAGCTCACCGCGCGCGGCCGAGTTCGCGCTCCTCGGCGAGGCGTTGCTGGCCGGGGCCGCCTAGCTGCGGTTTACACGCCCCACGCCCCCGCTAAGGTGCCGTCCAAATGAACCTTGGGAGCGCCAAATGAAAGCCGTCCTCTGCGTCGAACATGGGCCCCCCGAGAAGCTGGTGGTGCGCGACATTCCGACCCCCGAGCCGGGTCGCGGGCAGGTCAGGATGAAAGTCGAAGCGGCGGGGGTCAATTTCCCCGATACGCTGATCATCCAGAACCTCTACCAGTTCAAGCCGTCGCTCCCGTTTTCACCCGGTGGTGAAGCGGCAGGGGTGATCGACGCGGTGGGCGAGGGGATCGACGACCTTAAGGTCGGTGACCGTGCGGTGGCGATGACCGGCAACGGCTGCTTCGCCGAATATGTCATCGCCAACCGTGCGCAGATCGTGCCGATCCCGGGCGACATGCCGGCCGACATCGCCGCCGGCTTCACCATGACCTACGGCACCTCGCACCATGCGCTCAAGCAACGCGGCCGGCTCCAGCCCGGCGAGACGCTGCTCGTCCTTGGCGCGGCGGGCGGGGTCGGGCTGACCGCGGTCGAGCTGGGCAAGCTGATGGGGGCGACCGTGATCGCCGCCGCCTCGACCGAAGAAAAGCTCGAATTGTGCCGCGACTACGGCGCCGATGCGACGATCAACTATACGACGGCGAATCTCAAGGACGAGGTCAAGCGGCTGACCGGCGGCAAGGGTCCCGACGTGATCTACGATCCCGTCGGCGATCGTTTCGCCGAGCCGGCGTTCCGCTCGATCGGCTGGAATGGACGTTATCTCGTCGTCGGGTTTGCCGGCGGCAACATTCCGTCGCTGCCGCTCAACCTGCCCCTGATCAAGGGCGCGTCGATCGTCGGTGTCTTCTGGGGGGCGTTCACGCAGGCCGAGCCGGCGGTGCACCGCGCCAATATGGCCGAGCTGCTCGCATGGTACGCGGCGGGCAAGCTCAAGCCGCACGTCAGCAAGCATTTCGCACTCGACGATGGCCCGGCGGCAATCCGCTGGATGATGGACCGCAAGGCGACCGGGAAAGTCGTACTGACAGCGTAAAAAAGGGGCCGGGCGTTAGCGCCCGGCCCCGATCTTCACGCGAATGAAGAGGCTTAGTTCTTCTTCATCGCGTCGGCCTTGGCGTCCATCGAATCCTTGGTCGCCTTGGCATGCTCCTTCATCGCATCGGCGGTCTTCGACGCGTCGTCCTTCATCGCGCTCGCCTTGTCCTTGGCAGCATCGACCATGGCGTCGGCCTTCTTGTCGGTCGAGTCCTTCATCGCGCTCGCGTCCTGCTTGGCAGCGTCGACCACGCCATCGGCCTTGGTCTTCATCGCATCAGCCGAAGCGTCGGTCGTGGTCGTCGCGGTCGTCGTCGACGTCATCGCCGCATCGCTCGCCGGAGCCGAGGCATCGGTCACCGCGGTGGTCGTCGTCGTGTCGTTGGTTTCGGCAGCCTTCTTGCCGCACGCGCCGAGCAGACCAAGGCTGGCAACCGCGACCAGCGTAATGGCAGTCTTCATTATCGTTCTCCGTCGAAAATCATGCGTCGTTCACGCAGGCACGGCCATAGCGAAGTCGGATGCGCTTGCGAAGCACCAATATTGGCCGCAGTTCGCCGGAGCGTGATCGTTACTGGTTCGCGTAGGCCTCGTTACCGACAAAGCCCATCTTGGTCACGCCCGAGCGTTGCGCGGCGGCCATTACCTGGTCGACGACGACGTACTTCGCCAGGGCATCGGGCTTGAGCCGCAGTTCAGGCTCGACCGGCAGCGCCTTCGCCTGCTTCATGTAGCCGATCAACTGCGGCAGCGTGACTTCCTTATTGTTCCAATAGATCGCACCGAGGAAGTCGATGTTGACCTGATTGAAGTCGGGCTTAACGTCCGATGGGTTCGGATTGGGCGGCGGCAGGTCGAGCTTGACCGCGTGGGTCTGGATCGGAATCGTGATGATGAACATGATCAACAGCACGAGCATGACGTCGATCAACGGCGTCGTGTTGATGTCCATCATGGGGGAGCCTTCGTCGCCGCCCCCGCCAACACTCATCGACATGGTTTTCTAACTCCTCTCGCGGTCGGCCAGCGGTCGGCCGCGGAATGCCTGCGGTCGGCCACCGGCCGACCGCACCTCACAACATCAACGTTCGGTGATCGTCCCGGCGGGCGGCTCCGAGATGAAGCCGATCTTCTGGAAGCCCGCGCGCTGGAGCGTGTAGATCACGCCCCCGACGCAGCGATATTCCATGTTGGCGTCACCGCGGATGTGGACCTCGGGCAGTTCTTCCTTCGACCCGGCATCCTTCTGCCGCTTGATCTCGCCGCGCAGCGCCGCGACCGAGCGGTCGAGGAGTTCCTGCTTGGTCGCGATCTTCTGCTGACCCCAGTAGGTGTTGCAGCTGGCATCGACCGACAGGAGGACGTTTTCCGGCTTCGTCGTCGTCGGCAGGTTGATCACCTTGGGCAGCGACAGCGGGATCGTCTGGATGACGACCGGCACGGTGATGAGGAAGATGATGAGCAGAACCAGCATGACGTCGACAAGCGGCGTCGTGTTGATCTCGGTCATCGGCGCTTCATCGCCGCTCTCGCTCGGTGACCCGACGTTCATCGACATGGCAAAACCCTCGTCTGGTCGATCAACGCGCGACCGCAGGCTTGGTAACGATGACCTGCTCGGTCGGGACGCGTGCGCCCGACATCAAGTAGCCGTGCACGTCCGAGGCGAAGTCGCCGAGCTTCTCGGTCACCGACTTGTTGCGGCGGATCAGGTAGTTGTAACCGAGCACGGCCGGCACGGCGACGAACAGCCCGAGCGCGGTCATGATCAGCGCTTCACCGACCGGACCGGCGACCTTGTCGATCGACGCCTGGCCGGCGATGCCGATGTTGATCAGCGCGCGGTAAATACCGATGACGGTTCCCATCAGCCCGACGAACGGCGCGGTCGAACCGACCGAGGCGAGGAAGGCGAGGCCGCCCTGCAGCTTCGACACGACGCTGGCGTTCGAACGGTTGAGCGCCATCGTCACCCACTCGTGCTGGTCGATCTTGTCGGTCAGGCGACCTTCGTGATGCTCCGAAGCGCGCAGACCATCATCGACGATCTGGCGGAAGGCGCTGTTCTTGCCGAGCTTGGCGGCACCGTCCTTGAGGCTGGGCGCGGCCCAGAACTTCTTCTCGAGCTCACCGGCGTCGGCGAGCACCTTCCGCTGGTCCCACCACTTGGTCAGGATGATGTACCATGAACCGAGCGACATGATGACGAGCACGCCAAAAATCGCCTGGGTGATGATGCCTCCCTGCTGCAGGGCCTGCATCAGGCCGTAGGGGTTGGTCGTTGCAACGGTTTCCATCTGGTTTTCCTTGCGATGTCGCGATTGATCGTGATCTGGTGACGGTTTGCCCGCCCGGGTTGTCCCGAGCGGGCGTTAGGGGTTATTTCCTGATCTGCCAGCGGATCGGTAGAACCTTGGTCGACGCGACTGGCGTACCGTTCTGCAGCGCCGGCTTGAAGCGGAAGCGCCGCTGGGCGATCTGGCAGGTCTTCTCGTCGAGCTTCGGGAAGCCACTCGACGTCGTGACCGCGCACGTGTCGACCTTACCCTGGGCGCTGATGCTAATCGTGATGACGGTCCGGCCCTCTTCCTCGGCGCGAAGCGAGGCGGGCGGATAGTCATCCTCCGACACTTCGAGACTGCGCGGATTGGCGGTCGCCGGCTGCGTCGGCCCGGTCGGTGCCGGTGCTGGCGCGGCCACCGGTGCCGGTGGCGCGACATAGGTCGGCTGTGGCGGCGGCGGCGCGACGTTCTGGGTCGTGATCGTCGGCGGCGGCGGGGTGTCGTTCTGCACCGTCACCTCCGGCGGCGGGACGAACGGCGGGATTTCGATATCCTTCGGCGGCGGCGGCGGCGGTTCGTCCGGCGGTGGCGCTTCTTCCTTGATGTTGACGGTCTCGAGCGGCCCGACGATGTGCTTAACCATCTTCAGGGCGAGCCCGGTGATGAGTGCGTAGCCGAGGAAGATGTGAATGATCACGGCGATGCCGAGACCGATCATCTTGCCTCTGCTAATTCCCTGATCAGCGTAAGCCATAACTCGAGCGAGACTCCCTCAAATGACCGGCGCTTGATGTGCGCGCCTTCGTGCGTGAATTCAGTCTCGCCGATCAACGCGCGGTTTGACAAGCGAACAATCCATGTTGCGCGAATTATATTGCGCTGCAGCATGGCTTGACCTTCGAACATTAGCCTTCGCGCCCCTGAGCCGCAACCCGCTTTGTCAGGATTTAGGACAATCTTAGCCAAGACCTCATCGGCTTGCCGCCACCGGGGCGGCGGCCTAAGGCCCCGAAGTCCGTCATGGAGCGAGATATGTCAGCCGTTCGTCGCCTTTTGCTCTTGCCGATCGCAATGTTTCTTGTCGCGGCGCCGGCGGCGGCCATGGGCTTCTCCGATCTCGTGACCCTTGGCCTGGCTGCGCCGGTGGTCGTGCGCGCGACGATCTACAAGACCGAGCGCCTCAAGCCGCGCGAAGCTCCCGGCGTGGCCGACGGCAGCGCACGGCTCCTCGTCTCGGCGGCGACGACCGCCGCGATCGTGGCCCCGGGGGAGGTGCCGCCGCGCATCAGCTACCTGGTCGACGTTCCGCTCGATGCGCGCGGCAAGGCCCCGCAACTGCTCCGCACCGACGTGCTGCTGTTCCTCCGCGCTGACCCCGCGGTGCCGGGGCAGTATGCCCTCGTCGCGGCGCAGGGCCAGATCGCGTGGAGCCCCGAGGACGATGCTGCAATCCGGGCGGTGTTGAAGGCGCAGCGCAGCGGCACGGTGCCCCGCGTTACCGGCGTGACCTCGGCGTTCCGCGTGCCGGGGGCGGTTCCCGGCGAGGCGGAAAGCCAGTTCTTCCTGTCGACCGCCGACGCCAAGCCGGTCTCGCTCGTCGTCCTCACGCGTCCCGGCCAGGCCCGTCGGCTGAGCATCGCGCTCGGCGACGTCATCGACGATGCCGCCGCCGGCGTGCAGCCGCGGACCTTGCTCTGGTACCGGCTGGCGTGCGCGCTGCCGAAGACGCTGCCCGCGACGGTCGACGCCGGAGCCGATGTCGCCGACGATTACCGGTTCGTCTTGACGTCGCTCGGCCCGTGCGGGCGGACCTTTTAGATCGAGGCGATCTCGACGCCGACCGCGGCACAGTCGGGGTAGATGTCGGGCTTGCGGGTCGAGACGCGGAGAGCGGTCACGCCGTGCCGTGCCGCGACGAGGTCGTACACCGCGCGGCAGACGGTTTCCTGCAGGTTGAACCGGCGGCCGGTGACGATGGCGATGATGCCGGTGCGGAGCTGGTCGTAATCCCAGGCGCCGTCGATGGCATCGGTCTCGGGGAAGTTGGCCGCGTCGAGCCAGACCTCGACGTTGATGCGCAGCCGCTGCGGCGTGCCGATCTCAAACGCATGAAAGCCGATGTCGACCGGCAGGTCGAAGTCTTCGAGAACGATCTTGCGCGTGCGCGGGGCGAGCGCGGCCGGGATCAGGCCAGTCAGGTCGGTCATGCGGAGTCCACCATGTATGCCACGTCGCGCGGCAAGCCGAGCAGGCGCTGCCCGGCGTCGAGGGTGATCGTCTGCGCGTTGAGCGTCGGCGTGGCAACGATATAGCGCAGGGTTGCGACGATCTCGTCGACCTCGACCCCGCGGCCGAGCGGGTTCAGCGTGTGCGCCCGCTCGAAATTCTCGCGCGACTGCGGTCCACTGACCATCGTCACGGCCGGGGCGATCGCGTTGACGCGCAGCTTTGGCGCATAGGCGCGCGCGGCGAGTTCGGTCAGTCCGGCGAGGCCGATCTTGCTGACCGTGTACGACAGGAAGTCGGGGTTGAGGCTGGCAAGCTTGGCATCGAGCAGGTTGACGACGAGGCCGTCGTGCTCGACCGCCGCCGCGAACGCCTGGATCAGCAGCGCCGGCGCGCGCAGGTTGACCGCCATGTGGCGGTCCCATTGCTCGACGGTGAAATCGGCGAAAACGTCGGCATCGAAGCGCGACGCGCTGTTGACGAGCAGTCCAGGCGGGGCTGCAGCCACCGCCGCGGCAACGATCGCCGCGGCGGCGGCAGGGTCGGCGAGATCGGCGGCAAGAACCGATGCGGCACCGCCGCCCGCAACCAGCTCATCGCGGAGCGCTTCGGCTTCGCCGGTCGAGGTATGGCAGTGGATCACGACGTGCCAGCCGTCGGCGGCGAGCGCGCGAACGAGCGCGGCACCGATACGCTTGGCACCGCCGGTGACGATCGCGCTGCGGTTGCGGGGAGGGTGGGCCATCGCCGCCGGGTAGCGGCCACGCCGGAGCGGGGCAAGCGCGGCGGGGTGCCGCCTCAAAATTGGGCAGCCCAGGCGACCCACATTCGTTACCGTTGGACGATGGCCGAATTTGCGCACGCCATCCGACTGTCGCGCACCGCTTTGTCCACATCCACCGTGGATAAGCCTGCGCTTGAGACCTGGCCGCCGCGGGCCTAGATGCCGGGGACCGATGGCCCAGCCTCCCCCTCCCGACCGCTTTTCCGAAGAGACCGCGACCTTCGCCGTGCGGGGCCGCGACACGCCCGATCTCGATGCCGGGGTCGCGGCGATCCGTAACGTGCTGCGGACGCTGCCCGCGCGGCCGGGGGTCTACCGGATGCTGAATAGTGGCGGCGACGTGTTGTATGTCGGCAAGGCGCGCGCGCTGAAGGCGCGGGTCACGAACTACACGCAGGTCACCCGGCTGCCGCGTCGCCTACAGCGCATGGTCGCGCAGACGCGGGCGATGACGATCGTCACGACTAATTCGGAGAGCGAGGCGCTGCTGCTCGAGGCGCAGCTGATCAAGCGCTTCCGGCCGGCCTACAATGTCCTGCTCCGCGACGATAAGAGCTTCCCGTTCATCTTCCTGCGCGAGGATCACGCCTTTCCGCGGATCTCGAAGCATCGCGGCGCGCGGGTCGGCAAGGGGATCTATTACGGTCCGTTCGCCAGCGCCGGCGCGGTCAACACGACGCTCAACGCGCTGCAGAAGGTGTTCCTGCTCCGGTCGTGTTCGGACTCGTTCTTCGCCAACCGCTCGCGCCCGTGCCTGCTCCACCAGATCAAGCGCTGCTCGGCCCCGTGCGTCGGGCGGATCGAGCCCGACGCCTATGCCGAGCTCGTCGACGACGCCAAGGCTTTCCTTTCGGGCAAGAGCCAGGAGGTCCAGCGCAAGCTCGGCGGGCTGATGGAGGCCGCTGCCGGGGCGATGGACTTCGAGCTCGCGGCGGTGTTCCGCGATCGGCTACGCGCGCTGACCTACATCCAGGGCAGCCAGGCGATTAACGCCGCCGACAGCGCAACCGACGCCGACATCGTCGCGCTCGCGTGCAGCGCCGGGGTGATGTGTATCCAGGTGTTTTTCATCCGCGGGGGGCAGAACTGGGGGCACCGCGCCTTCTTCCCCGCGCATACCGCGGACGTCGCCGAGGACGAGGTGCTATCGGCCTTCCTCGCGCAGTTCTACGACGACGTGCCGGTGCCGCGCGAGGTGCTGCTCGACCGGACGCTCGAGGAGATGACGCTTATCGCCGATGCGCTGTCGGAGCGTGCCGGCAAGCGCGTCGGGCTCCGGGCGCCGCAGCGCGGGTCGTCGAAGCGGCTCGTCGAGCAGGCGACGCGCAATGCGACCGAGGCGCTCGAGCGTCATCTCGCCGAATCGACGACGCAGGGGAAGCTGCTCGCCGAGCTTGCCGAGCTGTTCGATCTCGGCGCACCGCCGCAGCGGATCGAGGTGTATGACAACAGCCACATCCAGGGGACCGCCGCACTCGGCGCGATGATCGTCGCCGGCCCCGAGGGTTTTCGCAAGAACGCCTACCGCAAGTTCAACATGAATGACGCGAAGATCACACCGGGCGACGACTTCGCGATGATGAAGGCGATGCTCGGCCGGCGCTTCGTCCGGCTCGAGAAGGAGGATCCCGACCGGACGAGCGGCGACTGGCCCGACCTGCTGCTGATCGACGGCGGGCGCGGGCAGTTGAACGCCGTCCTCGAAGTGATGGGCGAGCTCGGCGTGTTCAACGTCTGCGTCGTCGGCGTCGCCAAGGGGCCCGATCGCAACGCCGGACGCGAGACCTTCTACTTGCCGAACGGGCGCGAGCTGACATTGCCGCCCAACGCGCCGGTCCTGTTCTTCCTCCAGCGGCTGCGCGACGAGGCGCATCGCTTCGCCATCGGCGCGCATCGGGCGAAGCGGTCGAAGGCGATCGTCGCCAACCCGCTCGACGACGTCCCCGGGATCGGTCCGGCGCGCAAACGCGCGCTGCTGATGCACTTCGGCACCTCGCGCGCGGTGCGTGGGGCGACGCTCGCCGACCTCGAAAAGGCGCCCGGGATCAGTAAGGCGACGGCCGCCGCGCTCCACGGTCATTTTCACCCGCGCGGCTAGCCGGGCCGGCAGCAACCCGGGTCCAGACCTGCGTCTGGCACAACAGGCCGGGGACCGCGCAACCCGTGACCTCGAGCGTACGCGCGTCGACAAGCGTCAGCGTGCCCGACACCGTCCGGTTGAGGTCGGGGACGAACACGGCGCCCTGCCACTGATCGGGACCGTCGGCTTCGAGCCCGCGGAACAGCTGGACGCCAACCAGATGGTCGGTCCCGCCGGCCGCCGCATCGTCACGCGCCTTGGCGTCGGCCCAGACGATCGTGCCGCAGAGCCGCGCGCCGCACGGTTCCATATCAACCCGGACGCTGTGCTGTGGGTTCTGCCACGTCCCGGCGATGCGTGGCGCAGCGTGGAGCGGGGCGGCCGTCAGGGCCAGCGCGATGAACAACCGGCGCATTCGCAAACTCTCCCGTGTGCAAAACCCACATCACTGGTAGATCAGGGCAAACTGCGGAGACCGACATGGCCCTGACGCTCTACACCGCCGCAACGCCCAACGGTTACAAGGTATCCGTCGCGCTCGAGGAGCTCGGCCTCGCCTATGACGTCCGCAAGCTCGACCTGATGGCGGGCGAGCAGAAGCAGCAGTGGTTCCTCGATATCTGCCCGAACGGGCGGATCCCGGCGATCGTCGACGAGGGCTTCGCGGTGTTCGAATCGGGCGCGATCCTGATGTACCTCGCCGAGAAGACCGGCCAGCTGATCCCGGCCGACGCACATGGCCGCAGCCGGGTGGTCCAGTGGCTGATGTTCCAGATGGGCGGCGTCGGCCCGATGATGGGGCAGGCGAACGTCTTCTTTCGCTACTTTCCGGAGAAGATCCCGGCGGCGATCGCGCGCTATCAGGGCGAGGGGCGCCGGCTTTTCACTGTCATCGACGCCCAGCTGGCGAAGACCGAATATCTCGCTGGCGACACCTACAGCATCGCCGACATCGCCAACTGGTGCTGGACACGGACCGCGGCGTGGTCGGGGATCGACAGTACGGGGCTGCCCAACCTGTCGCGCTGGCACGAGAGCATCGCCGCCCGGCCGGCGGCGCAGCGCGGGATCACGATCCCCGAGGACGCGTCGAAGCGGATGCAGGATGGCGACGCCGCGAAGAAGTTCGCCGACAACGCCCGGACGATGGTCGAGATGGGCAAGCCGGCGACCTGACGCCGCCGTCGGTCACAATCCCCGAAACGTCGCGAAGTCGTCGACCGCGGCGCGCCGCGAGCTCATCGTGTTCGCCGGCGCGACAGGATCGGCGAACCCGATCGCCATGCCGCAGAACAGCATCCGCTCGGGCGGCAGGTCGAGGAACTTGCCGATGGTCGCGGGATAGATCGCCCAGCATTCCTGCGCGCAGCTGTCGAAGCCCTCTTCGCGCAGCAGCAGCATCACCGTCTGGAGGAACATGCCGAGATCGGACCACTGCGGCGGCCCCATCGTGCGATCGACCGAGCAGAACAGGGCGAGCGGCGCGCCGAAGAACTGGAAGTTCTGCGCGAACCACAGCAGACGCGCGCGCTTGTCCTCGCGCGGGATGCCGAGCGCGCCGTACAGGTCCTCGCCGACCTCGAAGCGGAAGGTCTTGTTCCGATCGGGCAGCGTTTTGGGGTAGATGTCATACTCAGTCGGCTCGCCGCCTGGGGCCATGCGGACCCGGTCGAGCATGATCGCCTTGAGCGCGGCGAGAGGTTCGCCGCCGACGACGTCGATGTGCCATGGTTGCAGATTGCCCCCCGACGGCGAGCGCGCCGCGCGATCGAGGACGCGGCGGATGACCGCGCCGTCGACCGGGGTCGGCAGGAAACCGCGCACCGAGCGGCGGCTCCCGACCGCTTCACTGACCCGCATCGTCGTCACTCCCGCCCGTTGAGTTGCTCCGGTCCATAGCCTATCCCCGGCGCGTGTTGTCCAGCCTCCCCAATCTCCTCACGCTCAGCCGCATCCTCGCGGTGCCGCTGCTCGTCGCGCTGCTGTGGGACCCGGGGGTGGCGGCGACGATCGCGGCGTTCGTCGTGTTTTCGGTCGCTGGCGCGACCGACTACCTCGACGGCTACCTCGCCCGGGCGCGCGGCACGGTGTCGAAGCTCGGCATTTTCCTCGATCCCGTCGCCGACAAGATCATGGTCGCGGCGACGATCGTCATGCTTGTCCACCTCGGCGCAATCCGCGGGCTCGCGGTGATCCCTGCCCTCGTCATCCTCCTTCGCGAGATCACGGTGTCGGGCCTGCGCGAATTCCTTGCCGGGCTGCAGGTGTCGCTCCCGGTTAGCGCGCTGGCGAAATGGAAGACCGCGTTCCAGATGATCGCGCTCGGCGCGCTGATCCTCGGCGTCGCAACGCCGGCGATCGCGCCGTGGCTGCCCGCGCCGCTCGTCGGTTTGTGCTGCCTGTGGCTGGCGGCGGGGCTGACCGTCGTCACCGGCTACGACTATCTGCGCGTCGGCCTGAAGCACATGGATGTCTGAGGGCGCGGCGCCATGATCGATCTCGTCTATTTCGCGTGGGTCCGCGAGCGGATCGGGGTCGACGGCGAGGTGCTGCCGCTGCCGCCCGGCGTGGCCACGGTCGACGACCTGCTCGACTGGCTCGGCACACGGTCGCCGGGGCACGCCGCGGCGCTGGCCGACCGCGCGGCGATCCGCGTCGCGGTCGATCAGGCGTTTGTCGGGGTCGACGCGCCGGTGGCCGACGGATGCGAAGTCGCGATCTTCCCACCGGTCACCGGCGGATGATCGACGTCCGCGTTCAGGCGGAGCCAATCGACCCGACGGCGGCAGTCGCGCGGCTGACGGCGGATCGCGACGACGTCGGCGCGGTCGTGACCTTTACCGGCTTCGTCCGCGCCGATAATCAGCTGGTCGCCCTGACCCTCGAGCACTATCCGGCAATGACCGCGCGCGCGCTCGCCGCGATCGCCGCAGAGGCCGAAACACGCTGGCCGCTGACCGGCGGAACCGTCGTGCATCGCGTCGGGCGGATGCTGCCCGGCGAGGCGATCGTCCTCGTCGCCGTCGCCAGCGCACACCGCGCCGCCGCGTTCGACGCCGCCGCCTTCCTGATGGACTGGCTCAAGACCAAGGCGCCGTTCTGGAAGGCCGAGGAGCGGGCGGCGGGCACGAGCTGGGTCGCGGCGCGCAGCAGCGACGATACCGCCGCGTCGCGGTGGGACGCGGCGGTCGCGCCTTAGTTGCGCGTGCGGACGAACACCCAGCGCTCGTCGTCCGACCGTCGCGCGTCAAATTTATAGCCGTCGTCGCTGAACTCCTTCAGCCCATCGGGACGGTCGAGCCGGTGCTCGCACATGTACCGCGCCATGCTGCCGCGCGCCTTCTTGGCGACGAAGGTGTTGAACCGCAGCTCGCCGCCGTGATCGTCGCGGAAGTCGATCGCCAGCACCTTGCCGGGCAGCTTGTCGACCGCGACCGCGTCGAAATATTCGACGCTCGCGAGGTTGATCAGCGTGGTGTCGGCGGGGTCGGCAAGTTCCTCCGCCAGCGCCCGCGCGATCCGGTC
>CAXTPH010000038.1:0-14024 GCA_964245955.1 uncultured Sphingomonadaceae bacterium
CGCTGCATGTCGGTGACTTCCTCGGGCCGCTCGTCGATCAGCAGGACGATCAGATAGACCTCGGGGTGGTTCGCCGAGATCGACCGGGCGATATTCTGCATCATGATCGTCTTGCCGACACGCGGCGGGGCGACGATCAGGCAGCGCTGACCCTTGCCGAGCGGCACGACGATGTCGATGACGCGGCTCGACTTGTCCTTGATCGTCGGATCGAGCGTATCAAGCCGCAGCTTCTCGTCGGGATAGAGCGGCGTGAGATTGTCGAAATTGGTGCGGTGGCGAACGACGTCGGGCTCGTCGAAGTTGATCGCCATCAACTTGGTCAGCGCGAAATAACGCTCGCCGTCCTTCGGCGCGCGGATCTCACCCTCGATCGTGTCGCCGGTGCGGACGCCGAACTTCCGCACCTGGTTCGGCGAGACATAGATATCGTCCGGGCCAGCGAGATAGTTCGACTCGGGGCTGCGCAGGAAACCAAACCCGTCGTTCATGACCTCGATCGTGCCGGTGCCCATGATCGTCGTGCCGTTGTCGGCCAGGGTCTTGAGAATGGCGAAGAGAATGTCCTGCTTGCGCAGCGTCGAGGCGTTTTCGACCCCGAGCGCTTCGGCCATGACGACGAGCTCGGCGGGGGTTTTACGTTTCAGATCATGGAGATGCATTGATATCGGGACTTTGCGTATCGTCCAGGCACTGTCGCGATGGGGAAAGGCGATGGCCGGAGTGAGCGCTCCGCCAGGATGGCGGCGCTGTTCGCAAGTCTAGGAGCGAACTCCCCACCGGTCAAGCGCGACCGGCGGGTCGGCGCGTGTCAGGCCTTGGGTGCAGTCCCCTTGGTCGACGGATTGGCAGCGATGGTCTTGACCTTCTTCGCCTTGGGCTTCCGCGCTTCCTTGTTGGGCTTCTGCTCGCCGCTCGCCATGACTTCTCTCCCTTTTAGAACGGTTTGACGATGACCAGGATAACGATCGCAATCGTTGCGAGTGCCGGGACTTCGTTCAACAAACGCAACGTCTTGTTGGCATAGGGCCGGATCCCGCGTGCGAACTTCGACGCCGTCGCCGACGCCCAGCCGTGGTACCCCGACAGCAATACGACGAGCAAGATCTTGGTATGCAGCCAGCCCTGCCCGGCAAGGCCGTAGCTGACAGCGAGTGTCACGCCGAGCAGCCACACCGCGATCAGCCCGGGCGTCAGGATGATCCGCTTGAGCCGCGCCTCGCGCTCGATCCACGCGGCGTCTTCAGGCGAGCCGACCGCGCTCTCCATATGGTAGATGAGGAAGCGCGGCAGCATGAACAGCCCCGCCATCCAGAAGATAACCGCGACGACATGGATTGCCTTGACCCACAGATAGGCGGTCGAACCGACGTCCATCAGCCGCGGACCATTTGCAGCAGCGCCTCGACGTGCGCGATCGGGGTGTCCTGAAGGATGCCGTGGCCGAGGTTGAGGATGTGCGGACGCTCATCGAAGGCAGCGCGGATGCGCGCGACGCTTGCGGCAAGTGCCTCGCCCCCGGCTATCAGTGCAAGCGGATCGATATTCCCCTGAACCGGCATCCCCGGCGGTAGCATCGCGTCCGCCCACGCCGGATCAACCGTCTCGTCGAGCCCGACCGCGTCGACCCCGGTCTCGGCGGCGTACGCCGCGAGCTTGGCGCCGGCACCCTTGGGAAAGCCGATGATCGGGATGTGGGGATGGCGGACCATCAGCCGCCCGGCGATCGCCGCGGTCGGCGCGATCACCCAGCGCTCGAACTCCGACGGCGCGAGGCTACCCGACCAGCTGTCGAACAGCTGGACCGTCTGCGCTCCCGCCTCGATCTGCCCCGACAGATAGTCGACTGTGACCGCCACGATCCGGTCGATCAGCGCGCCGAACGCCGACGGATCGCGATACGCCAGCCGCCGGGCAAGCTCGTGATCCTTGCTGCCCTGGCCGGCGACCATGTACGTCGCGACGGTCCACGGGGATCCGGCAAAGCCGATGAGCGTGGTTTCGGGCGACAGCGCCGCCCGCACCCGCCGGACGGTTTCGTAGATCGGGGCGAAGCGCTCGAGGACCGGAGTCAGTCCGTCGAACAGCCCGTCGAGCAACGCGGGAACGAGCCGCGGTCCCTCGCCGACGCCGAAGCTGAGGTCCTGCCCCATCGCGTGCGGCACAATCAAGATGTCCGAGAACAGGATCGCCGCGTCGAGGCCGAAGCGGCGGATCGGTTGGAGCGTGATCTCGGCGGCGGCGGCACTGTCATAGACGAGGGCAAGGAACCCGCCTTTGTCGGCGCGCAGCGCGCGATATTCGGGGAGGTACCGTCCCGCCTGCCGCATCAGCCACATCGGCGGCGGGTCACGGTGCTCGCCGCCGAGAACGGCGAGGATCGGGGAGGTTGCGGCGCTGGAAATCATGACCTCTGCAAACCCCGGCGACGGCGCGGCGTCAACCCCTCGCTGCGACGGACCGGCACACCACTATCCTTCAAGAATCTTTAAAAGACTTAGAGTGATTGTAGTGGTGTGGATCACCGCTGATTCACCGTCATCCCCAGATGAGGGTTACGCCTGATTGCCGGCAACCGGCGCGATCCGCAGGTCGTGGGCGACTTGTCCCCGTTGTTCACAGGGCACGGCCAAGCCTGATTCACTTGTGGACAGATTGTGGGTCGATCGAGCGGTATCCGGCGCTTGCCGCGTTTCATCGCACCGGCTAACCGCTCGATCACGACTTATCCCCAGATTTCGCGGGAACGAAATATTTCGGTCATGGCACGATTGCACCTCCACCTCGTGTCCGACTCGACTGGCGAGACGCTCGAATCGATCGTCAAGGCGGGGCTCGGGCGGTTCGAGGGGACCGATACGATCAAGCATTTCTGGCCGATGGTGCGGTCGGAAGGCCATCTCGACCGAGTCGTCGAGGAGATCGCCAAGCGGCCGGGACTGGTTCTCTATACGCTGATCAACGGCACGGTGCGCGACCGGCTCGAGCTGCGCTGCGATCAGCTCGCACTGCCGGCGGTGTCGGTGCTCGACCCGATCATCAGCGCGCTGTCGCACTTCCTCGGGCAGACCGCGGTGACACGACCCGGGCGGCAGCACGTCATGGACGCCGCTTATTTCAAACGCGTCGACGCGATCAATTACACGATGGGCCATGACGACGGCGTCGGTGAGGAGGAATGGGAGGAGGCCGACATCGTCATCGCCGGCGTCTCGCGCTCGTCGAAGACGCCGACCTCGATCTATCTCGCCAACCGCGGCTACAAGACTGCGAACATCCCGCTGGTGCCACAATCGCCGCCGCCGCTGTCGCTGTTCCGCCTCGTCAAGCCGCTCGTCGTCGGCCTGACCAACTCGCCCGAGCGGCTGATCGCGATCCGCCGCAACCGGCTGCTGACGCTCGGCCAGACCGCCGACACCGACTATGTCGACAGCGCCGTCGTCACCGCCGAGGTCGCCTTCGCCCGCCGGTTGTTCGCCGACCACGACATCCCCGTGATCGACGTCACGCGGCGATCGATCGAAGAGACGGCGGCGGCGATCATCAACCTCGTCCAGGCGCGCACCGACGGTGGCAACGGCGATCTCGGCGAGGGCAAGTGATCACGCTCGCGTCGACGAGTCCGGCGCGCGCGGCGATGCTGACCGCCGCCGGGGTGGCGTTCGCCGCCGAAGCGCCACGGGTCGACGAGGACGCCATCAAGGAAGCGCTGATCGCCGAGGGGGCGCGCGCCGACCGGATCGCCGACGCGCTCGCCGAAACCAAGGCGGTCAAGGTCTCGCGGTGGGTCGGCGGGCTCGTCCTCGGCGCCGACCAGATCCTTGTCACCGCCGACGGCGCGCTGCTCGACAAGCCGGCTGACCGCGCTGGCGCGGCGGCGCAGCTGCGGCGGCTGATGGGGGCCGAGCACCGGCTGATCGCGGCGGCGGTCATTGCCGAGAACGGCGTCGCGGTATGGCGGGCGAGTGACAGTGCGCGCCTGACGATGCGGGCATTGTCGGACGCGTTCATCGCCGACTATCTCGACCGCGAGGGCGACGCCGTGCTCGGCTGCGTCGGCACGTACCGGATCGAGGGTTTGGGGGCGCAGTTGTTCACCAAGGTCAGCGGCGATCCGTTCATCATCCAGGGTCTGCCGCTGTTCGCCGTGCTCGATTACCTGCGGACGCGCGGCGAGGTGGCGGCGTGACCGCCCTGCCGCCGAGCGCCGGGGTCATCGGCTGGCCGGTCGCCCATTCGAAGTCACCGCTGATCCACCGTTTCTGGCTGGCGAAGCTCGGTATCGATGGCGATTATGGGCGTTTCCCCATCCACCCCGACCGGCTGGGCGAAGCGATCCGCGCGCTGCCCGCGCTCGGCCTGCGCGGGGTCAACGTCACCGTGCCGCACAAGGTCGCGGTGATGGCGCATCTCGACCGGGTCTATGATTTCGCCGCGAAGGTTGGTGCGGTGAACACCGTGGTCGTCGAGAATGACCGTCTTGTCGGCGCCAACACCGACGTTCACGGCATCCTCGAGGCGATTGCCGATCACAGTCCGGAAAAGGTCGAGTTGATCGGGGCGGGTGGCGCGGCCCGAGCTGTCGTGGCGGCGCTTGTTTCGCGCGGGATCACACGCATCAACATTACCAACCGAGACCCGGCAAAGTCGGCCGAATTGGCGGCAGCTTTCGGACTGAGCGGAATGCATGGCTCGGACAATGAACCGATTGGCTCCTACGATCTCCTGATCAACGCGACCAGCGTCGGCATGGGGGATGGTCGCATGCCGGTCGCGCCCGAGATGCTTGAAGCCGGCAAGGTGGTATTCGATCTCGTCTACTCGCCGTTGGAGACACCGCTCCTGGCCGAGGCGCGCCGACGTGGCATGATCGTTATCGACGGCCTCGCCATGTTGATTGGGCAGGCCGCCGCTGCGTTCGCGCTGTTTTACGGTTCCCCCGCCCCCCGCGAACACGATGCCGAGCTGCGCGCCTTGCTGACCGCATGATCGTCCTCGGCCTGACCGGCTCGATCGGCATGGGCAAGTCGACCGTCGCGGCGATGTTTCGGCGGCTGCGCGTGCCGGTGTTCGACGCCGATGCGACCGTCCACGCGCTCCAGGCTCCCGGCGGGGCGGCGCTCGGCGCGATTGCCGCCGCCTTCCCGGGCGTGGTCGCCGGCGGGGTCCTCGATCGCGCGGCGTTGGGGGCGGCGGTGTTTGGCGACGCCGTGCAGCTCAAGATGCTCGAGGCGATCGTCCACCCGCTGGTCGCCGCGGCGCGGCACCGGTTCCTCATGCGCTACCGCACCCGCGCGCTCGTCGTGCTCGACATCCCATTGCTGTTCGAGCGCGGCGGGGCGGAGCAATGCGACCTCGTCGCGGTCGTCTCCGCCCCCGCCGATGTGCAGCGCGCCCGCGTCCTCGCGCGGCCCGGGATGACGTCGGAAAGATACGACGCGATCCTCGCCCGCCAGACCCCTGACGCGGAAAAGCGGGCGCGTGCCGATATCATCATCCCGACGGGCGGGTCGATTATCGCGACGCGGCGCGCGGTGCGGGCGGTCGTGGCTTGTCTCGATGCGCGCCGACGCTAGATACGTTTCATGCGCGAGATCGTCTGGGACACCGAAACCACCGGCATCATGCCGGGTGATGGCCACCGCATCGTCGAGATCGGTGCGATCGAGCTGCGCGGGCGGGTCCCGACCGGGCGCAGTTTTCACACCTATATCGATCCGTGCCGGATGATGCCGAAGGACGCCGAGGGGGTCCACGGCCTGTCGACCGCGTTCCTGACCGGCCAGCCGGTGTTCGAGGCGGTGGTCGACGACTTCCTTGCCTTTATCGAGGACTCGCCGCTGGTCGCGCACAACGCGGTATTCGATATGGAATTCCTCAACTGGGAACTTCGCCGCGCGCGAATGCCGCCGGTCCACGCCAGCCGCGCGATCTGTACGCTCGAGCTGTCGCGCAAGCGTCACCCGGGGGCGAAGCACACGCTCGACGCGCTGTGCAACCGCTACGGCATCGACCTGTCGGGGCGGTCGAAGCACGGCGCACTGATCGACGCCGAACTGCTCGCGCGCGTGTACGTCGAGCTGACCGGCGGGCGGCAGATCGGTTTCGATCTTGCCGCCGATGCGGTCGTCGAGGAAGCCGCGGCGCCTCGCATCATGGTCGCGGCGCGGGCGCATGCGGCATCCGCCGACGAACTCGCGCGCCACGCCGCGTTCGTCGGCGGGCTGACGGACCCGGTCTGGCTGTCGTAGCGTTGCTTAAATCCCAGTCGACCCCGGCTGATTGACGGCACCCGGGGCCGGGCCTAGAGCCACCGCCCGCCACGAGGAGACGCACATGGACATCCGGGTTTCGGGCCATCAGGTCGACGCCGGCGCAGCCTTTCGCGAGCACGTCCAGACCCGCCTCCGCGCGATCGCCGACAAATATTTCAGCCGCGCGATCGGCGCGAACGTCACGCTCAGCCCGGCGCCGCACGGGGGCTTCGGCGTCGACATCGTCATGCACGTCATGGCCGACCTGATCCTCAAGGGGCGCGGCGAGGCGCAGGAGGCACACCCGGCGTTCGACGTCGCCGCCGACCGGATCGACAAGCAGCTCCGCCGCTACATGCGCCGGCTCAAGGATCGTCACGGTCCCGGCAATGGGCGCGCGGTCGAGGGCGCGAGCGATACCGACCTCGACAACGCGGCCTACACCATCTTCGCCGCACCGCCCGAGGAGGTCATCGACGACAATCCGCTGATCATCGCCGAGACCCGGGTCGACATCCCCGACGCGACGGTCAGCGATGCGGTGATGATGCTCGACCTGCGCAACACGACCGCGCTGCTGTTCAAGAACAGCAAGTCGGGGGTGCATAACATGGTCTACCGTCGCGAGGACGGCAGCATCGGCTGGGTCGAGCCCCGGGCGTGACGATCGCGCTCGGCGACCTCATTCCGCCCACCGGCGTCGTGTTCGACCTCCACGCGGCGAACAAGCGGAGCGTCCTGCTCGCTCTCGCGGCGAAGGCGGCGGCGCTGACCGGGCAGGATGCGGACTATGTCGCCGAGGTGATCCTCGCGCGCGAGGCGCTCGGCTCGACCGGCTTCGGCGCGGGCACGGCGATTCCCCACGGCCGCCTCGAGACTCTCCCGCGGATCGTCGCGGTGATCGCCAAGCTCGACGCCCCGGTCGACTTCGCCGCGCTCGACGGCCTCCCGGTCGACCTCGTGATCTTGATGCTCGCCCCGACCGGGGCCGGAGCCGAACATTTGAAAGCGCTCGCGCGGGTCAGCCGCGCCCTGCGCGACCGCGAGTTCTGCGATAAGCTGCGCGGCAGCGTCTCGGCCGATGCGCTCTACGCGCTCGTCGCGGGCGAGGCACGGAGCCAGGCCGCCTGACCGAGCCTCGCCTGTCGGCGCGGACGTGGACGAGCGCGTTGCTGCGCCGGGTCCACGCCGCCGGGGATTTCGCCACCGTCGTCCACCGCGGCGACGATGTCGCGGGCAGCGTCGCCCTCATCCATCGCGACCGCGCCGGCGGCGTCCGCGCCCTTGCCCGCACGCTTGGACCCGAGGGTAGTTACGTCTGGCGGACCGCCGCAACCGGCGAATCGGTCGAAACGTGGGTCACACGACAGCGCGGCTTCGATCCGGATTTGTGGGTAATCGAACTGGACACCCCTGATCCGGCACGCTTCATCGACGAAACGATCGACTGAGCTTGCTCGCCGATTAACCGTATCGCACGGACCGGACACCGAGTGCCGGGACCGTGGGCGGGCCCGGTGATCATCAGCCCAAGCGGACCGAACCGGGTTCAGCCCAGCGACGCGCGATCACACGGATCGAGGCCGAGCGGATCCGGGAACGCCGTGGGTAGCAAGCGAACGAATGACCTTTACGTTCCCGATTTTTGTCCGACTCGCCGGCCTCGCCGCGGTCGTCGCTTTTCTTCCGGCCGCGGGGCAGTTCCCCGTCGCCGCGCTCGCCCTGACCCCGATCGTCGCCACGAGCGTCGATACTCCGGCCCCGGCGATCGACCCCGTTGTTCCTGAAACTGCCGATACGACCGACACCGCTGCCGCGCGCCCGGCGCAGCTGTCGACACTCGTCGCGCGCACCGTCGACGCCGCGCCGACCGCCTATGGCGAACGCGAATGCCTCGCCCGCGCGGTTTATTTCGAAGCCCGCGGCGAGCCGCTCGAAGGCCAGCTTGCGGTGGCACAGGTGATCCTCAACCGCGTGGCGTCGGGGCGCTTCGCCGACAGCGTCTGCGGCGTCATCAGCCAGCACGGCCAGTTCAGCTTCGACAAGACCCGCACCCCCGCCGAATCGCGCGACTGGCGCACCGCCAAGGCGATCGCCGCGATTGCCGCGACCGCCGCGTGGGACGTCATCGCGCCGCGGGCGACGGCCTTCCACGCGACGCGGATCAACGCGAGCTGGTCGAACCTGCACAAGGTCAGCACGATCGGGAACCACGTCTTCTACCGCTAAGCGGCTTTCGTTCCCCGCCTGTTCTGCTACGCTGCGCCGATGGCCAGCGTCGTCGCCCCCGAACCGTCCGAACCGCTCGTCTCGACCGCGCAGGACGTCGCGCGCGGGGTTTCGCGGTTGTTATGGCGCGCGGGCATCGCGCCGCTGACCGAGGTACCGCTCGGCAACGGCCGCCGCGCTGACGTCGTCGGCATCGGCCCCGACGGGCGGATTACTCTCGTCGAGATCAAGGTGTCGCTCGCCGACCTGCGCGGCGACGGCAAATGGCCTGAATATCTCGATTATTGCGACCGCTATTTCTGGGCGGTGCCGCGCGGCTTTCCCTTGGGCGATTTCGACACCGACTGGTTCCAGCCCGACCGCGCCGGGCTGATCGTCGCCGATCGCTGGGACGGGGCCGAACTCCGCGCCGCCGCCTGGGTGCTGCTCAGCGGGGCGCGCCGCAAGGCCGAGACGTTGCGCTTCGCCCGGCGCGCGGCGCAGCGCCTGCTCTGGCTCGGCGACCCCGGGGCCGACGAGGCGGTTCGGTTGCCCTAGCGCGGACGCTGTCTGCCAGCCGCGCTACCGCGGCGCCGTCGTCGACCGCGCTAGCGCGGTGAGCGCTTCGCCAGGATCCGCTGCAGCGTCCGCCGGTGCATCTTCAACCGCCGCGCGGTCTCCGAGACGTTACGGCTGCACAGTTCGTAGACGCGCTGGATATGCTCCCACCGCACCCGGTCGGCCGACATCGGCTCGGCGGGGGCTTCGGGGCGGGTGCCGGGCAGCGCGGTCAGCGCGGCGACGATATCCTCGGGGTCGGCGGGCTTAGCGAGATAGTCGACCGCCCCCGCCTTGACCGCCGCGACGGCGGTGGCGAGGTTGCCGTAGCCGGTCAGGACGACGATCCGGATGTCGGGGCGCAGCGCGCGCAGCTCGGCGACGAGATCGAGGCCGTTGCCGTCCTCCAGCCGCATGTCGACGATCGCATGTCCCGGCTTGACGCTGCCGGCGAGCCGGCGCGCTTCGGCGATGCTGCCGGCACCGGTGACGGCGAAGCCCTTGCGCTCGAGCGTCAGCTGCAGCCGCGTGCGGAACGGCGCGTCATCGTCGACGAGCAGAAGCGGTAGCAGCGTCGCCGGCGCGGCGACGGGTTCGAGGGTGGCGGTGTCCATGGTCATTCCACTTCCTGTGCTTCGATATGTGATCGCAACCAGCGAATGTCGACTTGCGCTCCGCCGCCGCGCCGGTTCGAGAATTTGATCTGGCCACCGGTGCGCTCGAGCAGCGTCGTGGCGATGAAGATGCCGAGCCCGGTTCCGCCCGATCCCGACACCGACGGCCCGAGAAACGGCTCGCCGAGATGCGGCAGCACCGATTCGGCGAAGCCGCCGCCGTCGTCGATGACGCTGACCGCGAGCTCGGTCGGCGTCGTCGACGCGGTCAGCGTCACCGCCGAACCGGCATGACGGACGGCGTTGGTGACCAGATTGGCGAGTCCATGGAGCAGTTCGGGGGTACGCCGGATCATCGGTGCGTCGCCGCCGGCGGTGGCGACGTGGATCGGCACTCGGGTCGGGGCGAGCGGATAGGCGACCTCGTGCAGCACCGCGTCGAGCGCAAGCCGGGGGTACGGGTCCTCGGCTTCGGCGCGCCGGGCGATGCCGACGAGGATCGCCCGGCTGCGACCGGCCTCGCGGTCGAGCAGGCGGACGTCGTCGCCAAAGTCGGGGTCGTCGCCGAGGCTTTCGACGAGCTCGCGCGCGATCAGCGTGATCGTGCCGAGCGGCCCGCCGAGTTCGTGCGCGGCGGCGGCGGCAAGGCTGCCGAGCGCCGACATCTTCGCCTCGCGCTCGAGCGCGGCCTGCGTCGCGATCAAGGCGTGCGCACGCTTGCGCGCCTCGGCGGCGACGAGCCAGGCGTAGGCGGCGAGGAAGCTGCCGGCGAGCGCGACCGCGACGACGACCCCGAAGCGGTACATCGGCGGCAGGACCAGCGGCGCCTCGGTCCATGGCAGCGGCAGCGCCCAGCGCCACAGGACGACGAGGATGCCGCCGGCCATCGCCACCAGCATCAGCGTTCCGCGCGCCGACAGCAATGTCGCCGAAATCGTGATCGGGACGATCAGGAGGACGACGAACGGGTTCTTCAATCCCCCGGTGAGGAACAAAAGCACCCCCGCCTGGACGAGGTCGAAGGCGAACTGCAACAGCGCGTCGCGCCCATTCAGCCGGGCATTGCGCGGATAGAGCGTCCACAGCCCGACGTTGAGCACCGCCGCCGCCGCGACTGCCGCGATCAGCGATGCCCACGCCAGCGGATAGGCGAGGTACAGACCGACGAAGATCAGCGTGCCGAACTGACCGCCGATCGCGATCCAGCGCAGCGCGACGAGCGTCCGTACGCGCACGCCAGGGCGTTCGATCGCCGCCGAGACGAGGGATCGGGGGTTTTCCACAGTCGTCGGGCTATACGCCCGATGTCGCACCCCGGCCATGCGGCATGAAGGTGCCCGTTGGCAAAGGCCCCAAAGCGGTTGAGCGACCTAGCGCGGCGGACCCTGCATCGGCGCGGTCGGGGCGGCCTTGGCGTCGGCGAGGAGGCGGATCATCTGCTGATGGCCGCCCTGCGTCGCATATTGGCGCGCCGAAAAGCCGGCGCTGCTGTCGGTCAGGTCGGGGTTGGCGCCGGCGTCGAGCAGCAGCTTCGCATCGTCGGCGGCGTTCGCCTGGACCGCCTTGATCAGCGGCGTCTCGCCGCCATTGTTGCGCTGATTGACGTTGGCATGGACGAGGATGAGGATGCGCACCGCCTCGGTGAACCGCGACGTCGCGGCGAGCATCAGCGGCGAATTGCCGTCGCGGTCGCGGACGTTCGGGTCGGCATTCGCCTGGAGCAGCAACCCGACCCACGCGAGGTCGCGCGAGCGGATCACCATGTGCAGCGGCGCGTCGCCGGTCGCGGGGTCGCGGACGTTGACGACGGTCGTCCCCGGCTTGTCGAGGATTTCGCGCGCCTTCTGGACGTCCTTGTCCTTGACCGCCTTGATGAAGGTGTACGAATCAGAAAACTGCGCCGACGCTGGACCCGCCAGGGCGATCGATGCGATGACGGCGATTGCGGTGATGCCTGCGCGCATGGGGCTTCCTATGTAGCGGGTCGACCAAGCCGCGCTAACCTAGACGGACCTACTCCCGATGAACAGGCGTCGCCTGCCTTTCCGCGCATCGATCGCTCCGCTCGCCGCGCTGCTCGCGTTCGGGCTGGTGCCGGCGTGCTCGGCCCCCGCACCGGCCGGGCCGCTGGCGGGCAGCGGCGTCGGCGGGCCGTTCGCGTTGGTCGACCAGGACGGGCGCGCGGTCACCGACCGGACCTATGCCGGCAAATGGCGGTTGATGTATTTCGGCTATACCTATTGCCCCGACGTCTGCCCGGTCGACGTCCAGAAGATCGCGCAGGGCATGAAGCTGTTCGCCGCCGCCGATCCGGCGCGGGCGAAGACCGTCGTGCCGATCTTCGTCACCGTCGATCCCGAACGCGATACGCCGGCGGTGCTCAAGACCTTCGTCCGCGCGTTTTCGCCCGACATGGTCGGGCTGACCGGCAGCCCGGCGCAGGCCGAGGCCGCGCGCAAGGCGTTCCGCGTCTATGCCAAGCCGCAGGGTAGCGGCCGCGACTATCTCGTCGACCATACCGCGATCATCTACCTGATGGACCCGGCGAACAAACCGGTGTCGTTCCTCGACCACGGCGCGACGCCGCAGGCGATCGCCGCCGAGTTGAAGACCTATGTCCGATAAGCCGTTCTGGGAGACGGTGCCGCTGGCGGCGATGTCGCGCCCGCAGTGGGAGAGCCTGTGCGACGGCTGCGGGCGCTGCTGCGTCCACAAGCTTGAGGACGAGGAGACCGGCGAGCTGCTGCCGACCAACGTCGCCTGCCGCCTGCTCGACGGCGCGACCGGGCAGTGCAAGGATTATCGCAACCGCAAGGCGCACGTCCCCGAATGCGTCCGGCTGACCCCGGCGAAGCTCGAGACGATCGACTGGCTGCCGTCGACCTGCGCCTATCTCCGCGTCCACCGCGGGCAGGGGCTCGCCGACTGGCACCCGCTCGTTTCGGGCGATCCCGACTCGGTGCACCGCGCCGGGGTGTCGGTCCGCGGCTGGACGATCAGCGAGGATGTCGCCGGCGATCTCGAAAACCATGTCATCGACGACCCGCTGTAACTTCGCCGGGCGCGAGGTCGACGTGCGGATCGAGCGGTCGCTGCGCGCGCGGCGTTTGACCTTGCGTGCGGATGCCGTGCGCGGCGTGGTGCGGGTGGCCGTGCCGCCGCGGGCGCGGCTCGGCGACGCCGAGAAGTTCCTCGCTGCGCACCACGGCTGGATCGCGGCGCGGGTGGCGAAATGGCCAGTGGCGATGCCGTTCGCACCCGGCGCGACGATCCCGTTCAACGGGACAAGCCTTTGGATCGACTGGCGTGCGTCGCATCCGCGCGGTGTGCGTCGCGACGGCGACCGGCTGGTGATCGGTGGGCCCGAGGCGACGGTGCCGGGGCGGACGCTGCGCTGGCTCCGCGCCGCCGCGCTCGCCGACATGGCCCCGGCGACCCACGCGATCGCCGCGTCGATCGACCGCCAGGTCACTGGAATCGCTGTCCGCGACCCGGCGGGTCGGTGGGGAAGCTGCTCGTCGAGCGGTGCGATCGGCTACAGCTGGCGGCTGATCCTCGCCCCCGCCGCCGTCCGCCAGTCGGTCGTCGCCCACGAAGTCGCCCACCTCGTCCACCCCAACCACGGCCGCGACTTCTGGCGGCTCGCGACCGACCTCACCGACGGCGACATCAAGGCGGCGCGGTCGTGGCTGGCGACGAACGGCGCGGCGTTGCATTGGGTCGGGCGCGAACCCTGAAGATCCTCCCCGCTTCGCGGGGAGGATCTGGAGCGGGTGCATCGCCTTACGTCCCGCAAGCGGCTACGCTCGCCTGAATGCCCGCCGCGATCGCCTTCGCCGACGTGACCAAGCGCTTCGGCGCGACGACCGCGGTCGACCGTGTCACGCTCGACATCGCCGGCGGCAGCTTCGTCGCGCTGGTCGGCGCGTCGGGGTCGGGCAAGACGAGCCTGCTCAAGCTGATCAACCGCCTGATCGACGCCGATAGCGGCACCGTCCGCGTCGACGGGCGCGACGTCCGTGACGTCGCCCCGCCCGAACTCCGCCGCGGGATCGGCTACGTCTTCCAGGGCATCGGCCTGTTCCCCCACCTCAGCGTCGCCGCGAACATCGCCACCGTGCCGCGCCTGCTCGGCTGGAGCGACGCTGACATCGCCGCGCGGGTCGACGAACTGCTGCGGCTCGTCGACCTCGATCCCAAGCTCGGCGCCCGCCCCCCCGCCGCGCTGTCGGGTGGCCAGCGCCAGCGTGTCGGCGTCGCCCGCGCCCTCGCCGCGCGGCCGAAGATCGTCCTGATGGACGAGCCGTTCGGCGCACTCGACCCGCTGACGCGCGACGCGCTGGCGACGCGGTATCGCGGCCTCCACGACGACCTCGGCCTGACCAGCGTC
>CAXTPH010000039.1:0-13980 GCA_964245955.1 uncultured Sphingomonadaceae bacterium
GGCGACCGCGCCTTTCGCGAGCAGAGCGAGGTGCTTGCAGCGCTCGATCGCGGCGATCTCAAGATGCGGACTTTTTCGGGCGAGCAGGCGGCGTCGCTCGCCGGGGCAAGCCCAGCGCTGCGGACGGCGGTGCGCGAGGCGAAGACCGCCACCGACAGCTTCGCCGAATGGATCGCCGCCGAGGCGCCGAAGAAGACCGGCCCCTCGGGCGTTGGTCGGGCGAACTACGACTGGTACGTCGCGCACGTCGATCTGTCGCCCTACACCTGGGATCAACAGGTAACGCTCCTCCAGCGCGAGCTCGACCGCGCACTGGCTTCGCTGCGGCTGGAGGAAGTGCGCAACCGCAACCTGCCGCCGATCACCCCGATCGACGAGGCGACCGCCTATCGCCGAATGGCCGAGGCAAAGACCGCCAAGTTCAACGACTTCCTCGTGACGACCGGCCTCGTCCCGGACAAGCCCTATTTTCGCAAGGCGATGGCCGCGCAGACCAGCAGCTATGCGGCACCAGGCACCGACCGCAACTTCTTCGCCAACGTAACCGCGCTCGATCCGCTGCCGCTGCTGTCGCATTCGACGCACTGGATCGAGCTGGCGCGCCTGCGCTTCGAGCCGCGCGCGAGCAAGATCCGGCAGACGCCGCCGCTGTTCAATATCTTCTCCGATCGCTCCGAGGGCTTTGCGACCGCGATGGAGGAGATCGTCATGCAGGCGGGATTGTACGACGACATCCCGCATGGTCGCGAACTCGTCTGGATCATGCTCGCCAACCGCGCCGCGCGCGGGCTCGCGTCGCTGCACGTCCAAGCCAATGAGATCGACCTCGCCGGCGCCGGGCATTTCCACGCCGACTGGACCCCGCGCCACTGGTCGAACGCACAGAGCAAGCTCGTCGGCTTCGAGCAGCTCCTCTACCTACGCCAGCCCGGCTACGGCCCAAGCTACGTCGTCGGCAAGATCGAGCTCGATCACCTCTTGGCGCGCGCCTCGCACGAGGCCGAGGTGGCAGGCAGACCCTTTGTGCTCAAGGAAGCTTTCGCCCGCGTGATGGCGCCCGGCATCCTGCCGCCGACGCTCATCGAAGACGAGATGTTCCCCCCGTCCAACCAATAGGTTTCGCCGCGCGATCCCACGACTGCTTCTACTCGTGCCGGAGGGCCCGGGCAGGTTCCGAACGGGCGACCCTGACCGACTGGCTGAGCACGGTCACCACCGCGATCACGATTGCGAGCGCGGCGGCGGCGATAAAATACGCGAGGTCGAGCGGGACGTGCTGATCGAACCCCGCCAGCCACTGCCGCATCGCCATGAACGCCACGGGCCACGCGATGAGGTTGGCGATCAGAACGGGGCGAAGGAAGGCGCCGACCAGCAGCGTCAAGACTTGCCGGGTCGATGCGCCGAGCGTCTTGCGAATGCCGATCTCGCGGATGCGTCGCCCGGTATTGAAGGCGGCGAGGCCATAGAGCCCGATCGCGCCGATGACGACGGCGAGCACCGCGCCGGCGGTGAAGAGCCGCGTCCGCTGCTCGTCGGCGCGGTAATAGGTCTTGGCGAGGTTTTCGCGCACCGTGATGCTGGCGAACGGGATGCCGGGCGCAGCCGTCAGCCATAGCCGGCGCAGGCGTTCGGTCAGCGCGCGCGGATCGGTGCCGGCGAAGCGCAGCGCGGCCACCGGCTGCGACGGGCCGGTAAAGTCCTTGGCGGTGAAATAGTAGAGCATCGGCGCGACCGGATCGCGCGGTGAGCGGAAGCGCATGTCGGCGACGACCCCAATGACCGTGTTCGTCATGTCCTCGCGCACCTGTCCGCCGATCGCCGCCACAGGTGACCCGAAGCCGAGCACGCGAGCAGCGCTGGCGTTGAGGACGACATTGACTCCGTGCTTTGTACCCGTGGGCGCGGACTCATCGCCGCCGAACCGCGCCGACGGCAGGCGTCCGGCAAGCAGGTGCGCGCCGTACACATCGAAGTAGCCCGGCCCGACCTTCGTCCAGGTGATCGACGCCGGTGGATGGCCCGGCTGTTTCATGTCCGAGGCGTTGCTGCTGTCGGTGTAGGCCGGGCCGCTATCGGCCTGTGTCGCCTCGACGACGCCCGGCAGGCCGCGCATCCGGGCGAGGAGCGCCGACCGCGCCGCGCCGGTCAGGCCGGGATCGTTGAACGACGAGACGAGCAGCACGCCGTCGCGCCGGAAGCCGAGGTCGGCGGTGCGGAGGAAGTCGACCTGCTCGACGAGCACGAAGGTGCCGATCGTCAGCGCAATGGCGATGGCGAACTGGACGACGACCAGCACCTCGCGGACCCGCGCGCCCGTCCGCCCGCCGCCGGGTGTGCGGGCCGAGGCGAGGACGGCCGCGGGCTGGAAGCTCGACAGGACCGCCGCGGGATAGAGACCGGCGATCCCGCCGACGACGGCGACGAGCAGCAGGAGCGGCAGGACGACGCCGTTCGTGCCGAAGTACGACAATTGAAGCGTCGTGCCACCCAGCGCATTGACGAACGGGAGCGCGACTTCGACGAGCGCCAGTCCGGCCAGCGCGGCGAGCGCCGTCGTGAGCACGGCCTCGCCGATGAACTGGCCGGCCAGCGCGCGGCGTGTCGCGCCGAGCGCCTTGCGAACGGCGACTTCGCGCGCCCGCAGCGCCGCCCGGGCGGTGGCGAGATTGATGTAGTTGACCACCGCAATCAACAGCGCGAGAGCCCCGACGAGGCCGAGCGTCGTCACGGTCGCGCGGTCGCTCGCCTCGCGCAGGTGCATTGCCGGCACCGGCAGCAGTGCTTGGTGCATGATCCTGGTGAACGGTTCGCCGCCGCTGTCCTTGGCACCGCGCCGGTCGATGAATGCCGGTAGGCCACGTTCGAAGGCATGGGCCGCCGCTGCGGTCGGGAAGCGCAGGAAGGTGAACAACTGCTCGCTGCCCCAGTGGGCCCACTGCGGGTAGTCGGTCGGCGTGTAGACGAGGCGGGCCAGCGCATGGATGCGGACATTGCCCTCGCGGTTGAACTCGCTCGTCGCCGGCAAGTCGCGGAGGACGGCGCTGACGTGATACGCGGTCGGGTGCCCCTCGACCGTCAGCGTGATCGCCCGTCCGAGCGGCGAGCCATTCCCGAAATAACGTCGGGCAAACGATTCGGTGACCACGAGGCTCGCCGGGTCGGCGAGCGCGGACGCCGCGGTGCCGGCAGTGAACGGCCAATCGAACACCTGGAAGAAGTTCGCGTCGGCCAACCCGAACGGTTCGGTCACCACGCTGCCGTCGGCGAGCCGCAGCGTCGCGTCGGTCGGCCGCAGATAGGTCGCGACGAGCCCATTGAAGTCGGCGCGCATCTGCTCGGCGAGGCCGCCCATCGTGCTGCCGCTGGTCGTCGCCGGCACCCCCGGCAGCGTCCAGTGATCTTCGACGAGATAGACCTGGCTCGCCCCCGGCCACCAGCGGTCGAAGCCGGTCTCGAAGCGGACGAACATCGTCAGCACAACGAACACCGCAATGCCGAGCGCGAGCCCGCCGATGTTGAGCACCGCGAAGCCGGGACGATGGGTCAGCGAGCGCCAGTAGGAGATCAGCAGGTTGCGCATCACACGTCGCTCCGCGTCGCCGACCGTCCGGGGTTTTCGTCCACGCTCCGCGTCGCCGACCATCCGGGGTTTTCGTCCACGCTCCGCGTCGCCGACAGGGCGATACGCCCGTCGAGCATGTTGACAATCCGCCGCGCGCGATCGGCGTGGGCGGGCGAATGGGTGACCATCACGACCGTTGCGCCATCGCGGTTGAGCTCGGACAGGATGTCCATCACCTGCCCGCCGTTCTCGGTATCAAGGTTACCGGTCGGCTCGTCGGCGAGGATCAGCTTCGGCTCGCCGACGATCGCGCGGGCGATGGCGGCACGCTGCTGCTGCCCGCCCGACAGCTGGTGCGGGAAATGCCGAGCGCGGTGGCCGATCGCCACCCGGTCCATCGCGGCGGCGACCGCGCCACGCTTGCCGCCGGCCGGGCGGTAGGCCAGACCAAGCGCGACATTCTCCTCGATCGTCAGGTCGTCGATCAGGTTGAAACTCTGGAAGACGAAGCCGAGCCGGTCGCGCCGCAGCCGGGCCAGCGCCGCCTCGTCGTGGCGGGTGATGTCTTCGCCCTCGAACAGATAACGCCCCGAGGTTGCCCGGTCGATCGTGCCGAGCAGGTTGAGCAACGTCGACTTGCCGCACCCCGACGGGCCCATGATCGCAACAAACTCGCCGGCGTCGACGCGGAGGTCGATGTCATTGAGCGCGGTCGTCTCGACCTCGTCCGATCGATAGATTCGCGATAGCTTCTCGAGCGCAATCATTCGTGGGTTCCTTCGCGGAGGATGAGGCTGGTCGCGGCGCGGTAGGCGGCGATCCCCGAGGTGACGACTCGCTCGCCGGGGTGCAGGCCGGCGATGATCTCGACCTGCTCGGGCGTGCGGCGGCCGGTGGTGACCGCGCGGCGGACCGCCCGACTGCCGCTGACGACGAAGGCGGTGGTGCCGCCGGCGTCGAGCCATGGACCATTGGGGACGACGACCGCCAGCTTCGCATCGCCCAGCGTGATACGCGCATCGACCGTCTGCCCGCGACGCAATCCCGCCGGCGTTGCCCCGGCGAAGACCAGTTCGACCTTGAACCGGCCGTTGACGACCTGCGGCAGGACGCGGTCGACGGTCAGCCGTACCTCGTAGCCGTCGATCATCGCGCTCGCGGCCTGCCCGACGGCGAGACGCGACAGATAGAACTCGTCGACCTCGCCGATCAGCTTGTCGGCCCCTTCGGAATCGAGCTGGCCGAGCGCATCGCCGGCCTTGACCGGCTGGCCGGGCTGGACGACGAAGCCGGTCAGCCGCCCACCGACGGGCGCGCGGAGCGTGAGCGCGGTCAATTCGCCGCGTACTGCCTGCAGATTGGCCGACAGCATCGCGCGCGCCTCGGCGATCCGCGATGTCTGTGTCGCAGCCGCGGCGCGTTCGCCACGATCGCTGGCGTGGAGTGCGGCAAGCCGGTCACGACGAAAGGCGGCGTCGTGTTGATAAGGGGCAAGGGCGGTCGGCGCGATGATGCCGTGATCGAACAGGAATTGATGCTGGGCGAGCTCGTGTTCCGCCTTGAGCAGCTCGTTACCCGCGGTTGCCGCCGTGCCCTCGACCTCGGCCTGGGTCCGGCGCAACGCCAGCTCCTGCGCCGACAAGTCGGTTAGGCGCGACGCAATCTCCACCTCGCGGCTGGCGACCTCGAGTTGCAGTGTCGGATTGTCGAGCCGAGCGAGCGGCGCGCCCTTGGCGACCAGCGTGCCGTCGGTCGCGATCAATGCCGCCACGGTACCACCGGCGACCGCCGACAGCACGACGCTGTGCAGCGGCGCGACCTCGGCACGGAGCGGCAACGCATCCCGGAATGGTGCACGAACGACGACGCCGGTATCGATCGCCGCCGCGTCCACGACCACCGCGCCGCGCGGTGGCACGACGACTGCGACGGCGGCGATGACGACGATCACGACGAGCAGCGCCAGCAGCCATCGCCAGTGCGGCGCAAGCCGTCGCCGGGTCACGATACGGTCCATGGGCTGCGGGGCGACGGGTTGATCCATCGTTCAACAATACCCGTCGTCAGTCAGCGCAACGAACCGATGCAGTATCAATGACTTGGGGGTGACGCGTGACAGCGGTCGACGCCCTAGTGTATCGGGTGTCCGGAAACGAACATGCCAGACGACCCGTCAACTCCGATCCGCGTCCTGTTTGTCGACGACGACCCCGACGTCGCTGCCGCGGCGCGCCTTGCGCTGCACCGCGGCGGGATGACGATGACGTGGGCCGCGTCGCCCGACGCCGCTTGGCTGGCGCTCGCGCAGCGGCCCGATGTCGTCCTGCTCGACCTCAACTTTTCGCGCACCGAGACGAGCGGGGCGGTCGGGCTCGACCTGCTCGCGCGACTGCTGCTGCACGATGCGACGCTGCCGGTTGTCGTCGTGACCGGCCACAGTGGCGTAGCAACGGCGGTCGCGGCGATGCGTGCGGGAGCGTGCGATTTCCTGATCAAGCCGTGGCGCAACGAGCGGCTGGTCGAGGCCATCACCCGCGCCGCCGGACGCGGCAGGTCGCGGCCTGACGCAGCAAGACCCGCACCCGACGTACCCCTGCTCGGCGACAGCGCACAACTGGTCGCGGTGCGCGCGCTGGTTGCGAAGGTCGCCCCCACTGCTGCGGCGGTATTCATCCACGGCGCGGCGGGCGTCGGCAAATCGCTGGTCGCGACGATCCTTCACCGTGCGTCGGGCCAAGCGGGCGAGCCGGTCACGCTTGACGCGCGCAGCGATCCGACCGTCGCCGACGTGGCCATGGCAGTCAATCGCGCCGCCGGCGGCACGCTGCTGATCGAGGACGTCGACCGGTTGACGATGGCCGCGCAGTCGGCGCTCGTGACCCTGACCGCGGCGCGGATGCTGGCGACCAGCCGGCAGTCGCCCGCCGAGCTACGCGCGTCGGGCGCAATCCGCGACGACCTGCTGGCACGGCTGACGATCGTCGAGCTGAACCTGCCGACGCTACGCGATCGCGGCGACGACGTCCGGTTGCTCGCCGATTTCTATCTCGGCTTCCACGCGGCGCGCCACGGGCGGGCACCGCGCCCGCTCGACCCGGTGGCTGCCGCCGCCATCGCTGCCGATCCATGGCCCGACAGCGTCCGCGGCCTCGCCGCCGCGTGCGAGCGCGCCGTCGTGCTCGGTGAGGGCGAGCGCCACACGCTAGACCATTTCGCGCTGATCCCCGCCCCCGGCGAAACGCGGGCGGTCGCCGCGACGTTCAACCTGGCGCAGTCGGAACGCGCACTGGTCGCGGCCGCCCTCGCCCGTCACGCCCACAACGTCAGCCGCGCCGCCGACGACCTCGGCATTACTCGCGCCACACTGTACCGCCGCATGGCGCGCCATGGCCTCTAGTCATGTCCGGGCGGGTGGCACGGCGGCGGGGCTGGTCGCGAGCGGCGCGGCGCTCGCCGCTGCGGGGATGGCGCAGTTGCCCGCTGCCGCCGGGCTGGCCGCGCTCCTCGTCGCGGCATTCGGCACCGCCCTGATCGACGCGGCAGCACGCCCGTCGCCGTCGCGCGAACCGGCCAGCGACGCATCGCTTCGCGACCGGGCGCGACTCGCACTGACGGCAATGCTCGACCATTCGCCAACGCCGCTGCTGCTCGCCGACGGCGCGGCGCTGACGGCGATCAACCGCGCGGCGCGGCGCCTGTTCGGGGTCGATGACCGGCTGCCGGATCCCCCTGCCGGGTTGTCGGCCGCCGTCACCGCCGGCGGCGGTACTTTTCGCTACGGTCCGGACAATCGGCCATTCGTGGTCGCCGTCGCCGAGATTGACGGCTTCGGGCGGGTGGCGAGCCTCGTCGACATTACGGCCGACCTGCGGGTTGCCGAGGCGACCGCGGCGCGCGAGCTGATGCTCGTCCTGAGCCATGAGATCATGAACGGGATGACGCCGATCGCCTCACTGGCGCAAAGCGCGGCCGCGTTGGCGAGCGAGGGCGGGTCGATCACGCGCGACCTACACGATGCGATCCAGACGATCGCCCGGCGCGCCGACGGACTTGCGACGTTCAGCGCTGCCTATCGCGACCTCGCTCGGCTCCCACCACCGCTGGTCGCGCCCGTCGCGGTCCGGGCGTTTACCGACGATCTGGCCCGCCTGTTCGCGGCACGTTGGGGTGCGGACCTCGCGGTGACCCTCGACCCTTCCGATCTGACGATCGATGCCGATGCCGGGCAGCTGTCGCAGGCGCTCTGGGCGCTTCTCCAGAACGCGGGTGAGGCCGGCAGGCCGAGCGGCGTAACGCTGACGATCGCCGCGACGACGCAGCAGGTGGAGTTCAGCGTCACCGACCGCGGACCCGGCGTTCCGGCAGCGATCCGCGTCCGCGTCTTCGAACCGTTCTTCACAACGCGCGCGACCGGTTCCGGTATCGGGCTGGCACTCGCGCGGCAGGTGTTCAGATCACATGGTGGCGATCTGATACTCGTCGACCATCGGGATGGCGCGTCAGGCGCGCATTTCCGGGGGTCGATGCCGCGGCACCGCCGCGGCAGTTAACAGCTTTTTCGTTTGGTCGGCCGAGAAGGCTTAGCGACGGCAAGGCCACTCCATTAGCGCCACTGCATCAGGCTCGCCCTGGCGCGGGTTCGATCAGGCGACCGTCGACGCCGAGATTGACGATCGTCGACGAGCTGGCGAGTGCGAAACCGTTCGCGCGCAGCGCCGGGACAATCGTGAACAGCAGGTCGCTGCGGATGCTGTAGACCTCGCGCGCCGTGGCAACGAACGCGAAGCAGGTAAATTCAAGCCCGCCGTCCTTGGCGTCGGTCAGATAGACCGCGGGTGCCGGGTTCCTCAGCACCTCCGTATGTGCCTCCAGAAGCCAGAGAATGAGCGTCCTGAGTGCAAGCGGATCCGCGTCGTCATTGACCCGAATGACGATGCGGACCCGGCCAAGCGCGCCGGCGTGCGTGACGTTCCGGACGGTCTTGGTAATCAGATCGAGGTTCGGGACGATCAGGCGCGATTGGTCCTTCATCTCGATTTCGGTCGCACGGACATTGACCTTGCGGACATCGCCTTCGAGATCGCCGATCGCGATCCAGTCGCCGACCTTGACCGGCCGCTCGACGAGCAGGATCAGGCCGGAGACGAAGTTGCTGATGATCGACTGCAGGCCAAAGCCGATGCCAATCGACAATGCGCTGGCAAACAGGGCGATGCGGTCGAGGCTGACGCCGAGGAAGATGCTGGCGAACACGACGGCCAGCACTGCACCGAGGTAGGTCACCCCCGAGACCAGCGACGTCCGTACGCCGATGTCGATCGCCGTCGCCGGCAGGTAGCGCGCCTCGAGCCAGCCGCGGATGCCGCGGGTGATGAGCAACCCAACGGCGAAGATCACGATTCCGCCGAAAATAGTGCCCGGCGAGATCGACGTCGTCCCAAGGTGAAGCACAAGGTCGTCGGAGGTAATGCGCCCGAAGATGTCGTTCGCGCCCGCGCCGAACGGCGCGACGACGAGCGTCCAGCCGATGAGCAACAGCGCGACCCGGGCCAGGCCCGACAGCACGATGCCAATCTGCTCGAGCGTCGCCGACGACACGCCGACCGCAACGATCACCGCACGCCCAAGGCGCGAACGCGGCTGGAACAGCGCCGGGAACACGTCGTCCGCGCCGCGAATGAGAACGAACAGACTCGCCAGAACGACGCCGATCCAGACGATTTCGCGCGTGATGAAATTGGCGAGCGCGAGATAGCCAAGGACGACGGCGAGCGCAGCGGCGGCAAGCCCGAGCCAGGTGGCCAGCGCCGCGAGCACCCACGGTAGCTTGGCCCCGCCCGGCGCGGTCGCCGCATCGATCGCCTGCTCGCGGTCGCGCCCGGCGGTGGTCAACGCGACGACGATGACGGCGAGTTCGAGACAGACGCTGATACTGTCGCTCGCCACCGAGCTGGCGAGGCTCGTCCCGAAGATGCGATGGATTCCGGCGGCGATGCCGGCGAGCGCAACGGCGACGCCAAGGACCGCTGGAAACCAGCGTAATTGTCCAGCGAGCGCGTCCCCGACCGGGACGATCCGCGCCGCGGAATCATCGACCGACAGCAAGGCCCGGCCGAGGCCGTCGACGAGCGCAGCAAAGGCCACTGCTGCGATGACGACGGTCGCCATCTGGGCGAAGGCAGGCGTCAAGGCGTCGGTCGCGACGAGGACGGTCCGCGTCAGCCATGCCGCGGTCAGCGCTGTCAGGACGACAACGGCGACACGCCACAATGCGAGGAGCGACCAGCCGAGGCGCGATGCCGCCCGCGCCGCCCGCCTGCGCCCGAGGTCGATCAGGATGCGGCGCCCCACAACCGCGATCGAGGCAGCGGCGGCGATCGTCAGCAACCAGCCGATGACGACGCCGGACTGCGCCGCGGCGGCGCGCGCGCGGCGTACCTCGGCCGCGACTGGAAGCGACAGGCGGCGGACGTCGGCCGGCAACGCGGCGGCGACGTCGCGCCACAGGTCGGGGCTGACCACCGACCGGCTCTGCGTCCACAGGTTGCGCGCAAACAGCTCGCGGCGCTTCTGCTCGAGCGCGGCAACGGTTTGATCGAGCTCGACGATGATCAGATTGGCTTGCTTAAGCTCAGTTGCGACCGCGACGCGGTCACCGAGCAACTTGCTCCGCTCGGTCACGATCTCGGTCGTCTCCGGCGGCTGTCCCGACTTCGGCGCGGCAGGCCCGAGTTCGGCGAGCCGCGCGTCGATTGCCGCGAGTCGCGGCGTCAGGATCGCCACGGCGGCGTCGAGCGCCTGGTCGGGGCCCGCCAGCGCGGCGACATTCGCGGTCAGCGCGGCGTCATCGGCACCCGGCCGGCTGGCCGCCGATTCCACCGTGTCGAGTTGCGCCCCGGCTGCATCGATCGGTCCGGCGACGTCGGCGATGCTCGCCGGCTCGGGCTGCGACGAAGCCGATGGCGCGAACGAAAGCAGCAGACCGGTGGCAAGCGCTAAGCCAAGGCGTCGGTAAAACATGCTCGTCCCTACGCGGTGCGGTCGCCGGATTACAGGGGAGCTTCCGCCAAGAATGCGAAGTCGGGGCAAGCGACTGGAGGTTCAGTGATGCAGCTCCAATGTCCCGCACTCGCTGCAATGAGATGATGCGAGCCCCCTGCCCAGGAGGGATTAGCGCGGCCGATCCGATCACTGCAGCCAAACAAATCGATTGGACGATAGTCCGATTTGGGACGATTGTCGCCGGGAAGCTGGAGAAGGACCCTCGTTATGGCTGATTACGAAGACGGCGAATCCGCAGCGCAGTGCCCGATGCAAACGCCCGGTGCCGCGCGCTCCCTGCTCGGACGGACGAACAAGGACTGGTGGCCCGACAGCCTGCCGGTCGAGATCCTGCATCAGGCGGGCCAGTCGCCCGACCCGATGGGGCCGGATTTCAACTATGCCGAAGCGTTTTCTAAGATCGACTATAGCGCGCTCAAGGCCGACCTGACCGCGCTGATGACCGACAGCAAGTCGTGGTGGCCTGCCGATTACGGACATTATGGTCCGTTCATGATCCGGATGGCGTGGCACGCGGCCGGCACCTACCGCACCGCCGACGGCCGCGGCGGCGCGTCGTCGGGGCAGCAGCGCTTCGCCCCGCTCAATTCGTGGCCCGACAACGGCAACCTCGACAAGGCGCGCCGCCTGCTGTGGCCGATCAAGCAGAAGTACGGACCGCAGATCAGCTGGGCCGACCTGTTCATCCTCGCCGGCAACGTCGCGATCGAGTCGATGGGCGGACCGGTGTTCGGCTTCAGCGGCGGGCGCAAGGACGTCTACGAGGCCGAGCGCGACACCTATTGGGGTGCCGAGGAATTGTGGGTCAACCAGAACGTCGAAACGCGGATCCAGCCCGACAAGGAAATGGACCTCGAGATGCCGCTGGCGGCGATCCAGATGGGATTGATCTACGTCAATCCCGAAGGACGCGGCGGTAACATGGACCCGTTGCAGTCGGCGCACGACATGAAGGTGACGTTCGAGCGCATGGCGATGGGCCATGAGGAAACCGTCGCGCTGACCGCCGGTGGCCATGCCTTCGGCAAGGCGCACGGCGCGAAGCCCGCCGACACTTTCGGGCAGAGCCCCGAATCCGAGGCAATGCACATGCAGGGCCTCGGCTGGCTCACCGACTCGGAGGAAATCGACAAGGGCCATATCACGACTTCGGGCATCGAGGGCGCGTGGGTGCCGAACCCGACCCAGTGGACCGGTGACTATTTCCGGCTGCTGTTCAAGTACGACTTCGAGATTGTCGAGAGCCCGGCGGGCGCGCGGCAGTGGCAGCCGATCAATCCCGACCCCGAGGATATGGCGCCCGATGCGCGCGATCCGAGCAAGCGCGTGCCGACGATGATGACGACCGCCGACATGGCGCTGAAGGTCGATCCCGAGTTCCGCGCGATCGCCGAGCGGTTCCGCGACGATCAGGCGGCGCTCGATGACGCTTTCGCGCGGGCCTGGTTCAAGCTGACCCACCGCGACCTGGGACCGAAGGCGCGCTACATCGGGCCCGAAGTCCCGGCGGAAGACCTGATCTGGCAGGATCCGGTGCCGGCGGGCACCGCGCCGTCCGAGGCCGAGATCGCCGCCTTCAAGGACAAGGTGAAGGCGAGCGGGCTGACGGTCGGTCAGCTCGTCAAGACGGCGTGGGCCTCGGCGTCGACCTATCGCAAGTCGGACCATCGCGGCGGCGCCAACGGCGCGCGCATCGCGCTCGCTCCACAGAAGGACTGGGCGGTCAATGAGCCGGCGCAGCTCAAGGTCGTGCTCGACAAGCTGAACGAACTGCGCGGCGGCTTGTCGCTTGCCGATGCGATCGTGCTGGCGGGTTCGGTCGGCATCGAGAAAGCGGCGCGCGACGCGGGCGTCGACGTGACGGTGCCCTTCGTCGGCGGTCGGGGCGACGCGACGCAGGATTGGACCGACATCGACAGCTTCGGCCCGATGGAGCCCAAGGCCGACGGTTTCCGCAACTATCTCGAGACCAAGCATGCCGTGCGGACCGAAGAGCTGCTGCTCGACCGCGCGCATCTACTCGGCCTGTCGGCACCCGAGCTGGTGGTGCTGATCGGCGGGCTGCGCGTGCTCGGCGTCAACCACGGCGACCGGCCCGAGGGCGTGCTGACGACGCGGCCCGGCCAGCTGACGCCCGACTTCTTCGTCAACCTGCTCGACATGGAGACGTTCTGGGAGCTCGTCGACGAGGCGAGCGACGAGGAGTTCATCGGCTACACGCGCGGCGGGCGGGTCGAGAAGTGGCGCGCGACGCGGACCGACCTCGTGTTCGGCTCGAATTCGCAGCTGCGCGCGACCGCCGAAGTCTATGCCGAGCGCGGCCATGAGGCGAAGTTCGTTCGCGATTTCGTCGCCGCCTGGGTGAAGGTGATGAACGCCGACCGTTTCGACATCACGACCAAGCCGCTGTCGTCGAACCGCGCGTCCTGAATGGACAGGGGGCGGGCGCACTAGGATTGCGTCCGTCCCCTTCCCTCGGTGCGCCACGGCGGCTTGAACGCCGCCGCGAACGCCTGCCGAGGCCTATCGCTTTGGCTTCAGATACGTATCGAACCACCCGATCATCCGCTTGAGCGCGTCGACCTGATTTTCCCGTTTGGCGAAGCCGTGGCCTTCCGCCGGGTAGAAGACGACCTCCGCGACATTTCCCTTCGTCTTCAGCGCATCGGTCACCTGCTGCGCCTGACCGCGCGGCACGCGGATGTCGTTCTCGCCCTGCAGCGACAGCAGCGGCGCCTTGGCCGCCGTGATATAGGTCAGCGGCGACGAGGCGTCGTAGACCTTGGGGAAGCTCGTCGGGTCGCCGAGCAGCGACTTCTGATAGGCCTGAAGGCCGGCATCCTCGTGCGCCCACATCGTCCGCCAGTCGATGATGCCATATTGCTGGACAGCGGCGGCGAAGGCATCGGGTGCCCGGCCGATCGCCATCAGCGTCATGAACCCGCCATAGGACCCGCCGGTGATCCCGAACCGCGTCGCATCCGCATAGCCGGTCGCGACGAGGAAATCCTTCGCCGCCAGCTCGTCCTTGAGGTCGCCGCCGCCGAGATCCTGGAAATTGGCGGTCTGGAACCGCTGCCCATAGCCGGTCGAGCCGCGCGGGTTCGGCTGGATCACCAGATAGCCGCGGCTCGCCAGCGCCGTCGCGGTCTTGTTGAAGCCGTCGAGGCTCTGACCCGTGGGGCCGCCGTGCGGCATCACGATCGCCGGGTTCGCGCCGTCGCGCTTGAGGTTGAAGGGCATCGTCAGAATCGCGCTGACGAGGGTTCCGTCGAAACTGCGGTAGGTGACGACGCTCGAGGTCGGGAGCGTCTTGGGATCGAGGCTGGCCATCGCCAGTTGGAACGGCGCGT
>CAXTPH010000040.1:0-13589 GCA_964245955.1 uncultured Sphingomonadaceae bacterium
GGCCGATGACGATTGCCTGCCTGCTACGGAATACCCTTGTCGCCGCGCACTTGCGCGCAGGCCTGACGCCGCCGGTCGGTCTGTGATGGCGACAATGCTGCCGCTGTTCGTCTCGGCGTTCGTCACGCTGTTCGTCGTCCTCGATCCACCGGGCGTCATCCCGATCTTCTCGTCGCTGACGAGTGGCGCGTCGGCAGGGCACCGACGATCGATGGCCCTGCGGTCGTCGGCGATCGCGAGCGGCGTGCTGCCGTTGTTCGGTATCTTCGGCCAAGGCTTCCTCGGCGCGCTCGGCATCAGCCTCGCCGCGTTCCGCATCGCAGGAGGCATCATGGTTTTCCTGATCGCGATCGACATGGTGTTCGAAAAGCGGACCGAACGCCGCGAGACCCGCGCCGAGGAGGTCACCCGCGGCCGCGCGGTCGTCGAGGACGATATCTCGGTGTTTCCGATGGCGATCCCGATGCTCGCCGGGCCGGGCTCGATCGCGGCGGTGATGCTGCTGTCGGCGCGCGCGCACGGCTTCGGCGAACATCTCGTCGTCTTCGGCGCGCTCGCGGCGGTAATGGCGATCACGCTGGCGGCGCTCCTCGCGGCCGGGCCGGTCATGCGACTGATCGGCGTGAAGATCGAGGCGATGGTGACACGGCTGCTCGGCGTCGTCCTCGCCGCGCTCGCCGCGCAGTTCGTCATCGACGGGCTGCACGAGGCGTTTCATCTCGCCTGAGGGTATCCCGCGACGAAATCCGCAATGCTCATCCAGGCTTAACCTGTTGCGTTGCACAATTGCAGTATGGTCGGTACGGACGATCGAACAAAGACGGAGCGTAGAATGGACGCGTTGACCATGTCGGTACCCGCGCCAGCTGCGGTTGCCGAGCTTGAACTCTCGATCGTCATGCCGTGCCTCAACGAGGCCGAGACGCTGGCGGTCTGTATCGAGAAAGCGAACCGGTTTCTCGCAACGAGCGGTGTGGCAGGTGAAGTGGTCATCGCCGACAACGGCTCGACCGACGGCAGCCAGGATATCGCGCGGGGTCTCGGTGCGCGCGTCGTCGACGTGCCGGCGCGCGGCTACGGCGCCGCGCTCCAGGCGGGCATCGTCGCCAGCCGAGGCCGCTATGTCGCTATGGGCGACTCGGACGACAGCTACGATTTCGAAGGGCTGATGCCGTTCGTGCTCAAGCTGCGCGAGGGGTATGAGCTCGTCATGGGCAACCGCTTCCAAGGCGGAATCAAGCCCGGCGCGATGCCGCCGCTCCACCGCTATCTTGGCAACCCAGTTCTAAGCTTCGCCGGCCGGCTGTTCTACGACGCGCCGATCGGCGACTTCCACTGCGGCCTGCGCGCCTTCCGCCGCGATTCGATTCTCGCGCTCGGCCTGCGCACGACCGGCATGGAGTTCGCGTCGGAGATGGTCGTTAAGGCGACGTTATCGCATCTGCGTATGGCCGAGGTGCCGACAACGCTGTCGCCCGACGGCCGTTCGCGTCCGCCACATCTGCGCAGCTGGCGCGACGGTTGGCGGCACCTCAAGTTCCTGCTGACCTTCGCGCCGAAGTGGCTGTTCTTCTATCCTGGCGCGGCGCTCGCCGGGATCGGGCTGGTCCTGCTCGTCGCGCTGCTCCCCGGCAGCCTCCATCTCGGCAGCGTCACGCTCGGCGTCCACACGCTGCTGTTCGCTGCCGCCGGCGTCATCATCGGTGCGCAGCTGATGAGCTTCGCGGTCGTCGCGCGGTTGTTTGGCGTCCGCGAGAAATTATGGCCAACCTCGCCGCGGATCGACCTTGCACGGAAGTGGTTCACGATCGACCGGACGTGCGTCGCCGGGGCGATCATGCTGGTCGGCGGCATCGTCATCGCCGCCGTCGCGCTCGGCGGATGGGCGGGAAGCGGCTTCCACGACATGAATGTCGAGGGGACGATGCGCCTCGCCATTCCGGCGGTGCTGCTCTGCGCGCTCGGCGTCCAGGCGCTCGTTACCGGCTTCTTCACCGCGCTGCTGACCGGCGACTGACTGGCATGGGCGGCGACGGGAGCGGCCGCCCGGCGCTGCCGGCATGGACGGGGCAGGTGTTCCGCTTCGGCATTACCGGCGGCCTCGGCTTCGTCGTCGATGCCGGGGTCCTGTGGCTGATGATCCGCGCCGGGTTGTCGCCGTACGCCGGCCGCGTCGTCAGCCTCGCCGTCGGCATCGTCTTCACCTGGTGGCTCCATCGCCGCCTGACCTTCCGTACGGCCGCCGCGCCGTCGTGGCGCGAATTTGGCGCATTTTTCCTTCAGTCGCTCGCTGGCGCGGCGGTCAATTACGCGGTCTATTCGGGGCTGCTCTGGGCCGGCGCACCGGTCCCGGCGGCGCTGGTTGTCGGCACCGGCGTCGCGGCCGTGTTCAACTTTTTCCGGTACCGGACGATCCTCGCCTAAGCCCAGGACGCGGCGTCCTCGCCGGCGAGGTCAGTAACGACGAACGACCACTCGCCGTCGTCGCTCACGAGCGTGTCGCTCGCGGTGAAGCTCATCAGCAATGCACCGCCCTCGTCGACCAGCCGCCAGTTAGCCGTCACTCGCGCGGCATCGTCGGGCAGCGGCTCGATCTTGGCAACGACTGCCGTCACTCCGGCGACACCGTGCCCGTCCCATTCGGCGAGCCGCGCGTCGATCCACGCGACAATTTCCTCGTCGGTCTCGATGAAGGTCGAGCCGTCGGCGCGCGCGAGCATCTGCGGCAGCCCCATAACGTCGGCGATCGCGTCGACGTCGCCGCTGTTCCACGCATCGGCGTGCGCGGTGAAGAATTCGGTGATCTGGGCGTCGATGCTCACCGCTCGCCCCCATGGTCGCGGCGTCCGAGCAGTCGCAGCCGCAGGGCGTCGATGCTCACCGCTCGCCCCCATGGTCGCGGCGTCCGAGCAGTCGCAGCCGCAGGGCGTTCAGCTTGATGAACCCCGCAGCGTCGCGCTGGTCGTACGCCCCGGCGTCGTCTTCGAACGTGACAATCTTCGGCGAATAGAGCGACATCGGCGACTTCCGCCCGACGACGTTGACCGAGCCCTTGTACAGCTTGAGCCGGACCGTGCCGGTCACCTTCGTCTGGCTATGGTCGATCGCCGCCTGCAGCATCTCCCGCTCGGGAGCGAACCAGAAGCCGTTGTAGATCAGCTCGGCGTATTGCGGCATCAGCGCGTCCTTGAGATGCGCCGCGCCGCGGTCGAGCGTGATCGATTCGATGCCGCGATGCGCGACGTGGAGGATCGTGCCCCCCGGCGTCTCGTACATCCCGCGCGACTTCATGCCGACAAAGCGGTTCTCGACGAGGTCGAGCCGGCCGATGCCGTGGTCGCGCCCAAGATCGTTGAGCTTTGCCAGCAACGCCGCCGGGCCGTCCCCCGCACCGTCGACCGCGACCGGATCGCCGCGTTCGAAATCGATCGTGATATATTGCGGCGTTGCCGGTGCATCCTCGGGGTTGGCGGTGCGCGAATAGACGTAGTCGGGCACCTCGTCCCACGGGTCCTCGAGCACCTTACCCTCCGAGCTGGTGTGGAGCAGGTTGGCGTCGGTCGAGAACGGCGATTCCCCGCGCTTGTCCTTCGACACCGGGATTTGATGCGCCTCGGCGAAGGCAATGAGTGCCTCACGGCTCGTGAGGTCCCACTCGCGCCACGGCGCGATGATGCGGATGTCGGGCGCGAGCGCGTAATAGCCGAGCTCGAAGCGGACTTGGTCGTTGCCCTTGCCGGTCGCGCCATGGCTGACTGCGTCGGCCCCGGTCGCGCGCGCAATCTCGATCTGCTTCTTCGCGATCAACGGCCGCGCGATCGAGGTACCGAGCAGATATTGTCCCTCGTACAGCGCGTTGGCGCGCATCATCGGGAAGACGTAATCGCTGACGAATTCGTCGCGCAGATCCTCGATGAAGATTTCGCGGACGCCAAGCAGCTTCGCCTTGGCCCGCGCGGGCTCGAGCTCCTCGCCCTGGCCGAGGTCGGCGGTGAAGGTGACGACCTCGCACTGATAGGTCTGCTGAAGCCATTTCAGGATCACGCTGGTGTCGAGGCCGCCCGAAAACGCGAGAACGACCTTTTTTACCGGAGCCTTGTCGTCGTTCCGCATCGTCATGCCTCCAGGGCCGGGCCGGGGCGCACCATCGCGGCGGCAGGATGTGTTGCAACGCGGGAACCCGGCGTTCGACATAGGGGTTGTGTTGCGATGCACAATCCAGCCGAAGCCGCGATCGCCGCCGACCTTGCCGCATGCATCGAGTCATGCAACCGCGCGCATGGCGTCGCGCTTGGAATGGCGATGAACCATTGTCTCGAAACCGGCGGCGACCATGTCGCGCCAAAGCATTTCCGCCTGATGGCCGACTGCGCCGCCATGTGCGCGACGACCGCCGACTTCATGCTGCGAGGGTCCGAATTCCATGGCGCGAGCTGCGCGCTATGCGCCGATGTCTGTGAAGCATGCGCCGCGAGTTGTGCCGGTCTCGATGGCATGGAGCCGTGCGTCGAAGCCTGCCACGCCTGCGCCGCGCAGTGCCGCGCGATGGCTAACTAAATGTCGCGGGGCGCGGCCGGTGGCGCTCGGCCTATTTTGCGGCAGCGATCTTAGCGGTTAGTTCGGGGACCAACGTAAACAGGTCGCCGACAAGGCCGATGTCGGCAACCTGGAAGATCGGGGCGTCGTCATCCTTGTTGATCGCGACGATGATCTTCGAATCCTTCATCCCGGCAAGATGCTGGATCGCGCCCGAGATACCGACCGCGACGTAGAGTTCGGGGGCGACGATCTTGCCGGTCTGGCCGACCTGATAGTCGTTCGGCACATAGCCCGCGTCGACTGCCGCGCGGCTCGCGCCGAGCGCGGCGCCGAGGCTGTCGGCAAGCGGCTCCATGACATCGTGGAACTTCTCGCTGCTGCCGAGCGCCCGGCCGCCCGAGACGATGATCTTGGCCGCGGTCAGTTCGGGACGCGCGCTCGTCGTCAGGTCGGCGCTCATGAAGCTCGACAGGCCGGCGTCAGGAGTTGCCGAGACCGCCTCGATTGCCGCGCTGCCCCCGGTCGTTGCCGCCTTGGCGAAGGCGGTGCCGCGAACAGTGATCACCTTTTTGGCGTCCGACGACTTGACCGTCACGATCGCATTGCCGGCGTAGATCGGCCGGGTGAAGGTGTCCGGCCCCTCGACCGAAAGGATTTCGCTGATCTGCGCAACGTCGAGCGCGGCGGCGACGCGCGGCGCGATATTCTTGCCGCGCGTCGTCGCGGGGGCAACGAAGGCGTCGTAATCTGCCATAAGCCCGACGATCAGGGGGCTGAGGTTTTCCGCCAGCGCATGACCGTAGGATGCGTCGTCGGCGAGGAGGACCTTGCTCACCCCCGCAACCTTTGCCGCCGCATCGGCCACCGCCTGCGCGCCTTCGCCGGCGACAAGCAGATGGACGTCGCCGCCGAGTTCGCCGGCGGCGGTCACCGCGGCGAGCGTCGCGTCCTTCAGGATCGCATTGTCGTGTTCGGCTAGAACCAGGACGCTCATCCGATCGCTCCCAAAACCTTCAATTTGTCGACAAGTTCATCGACCGTTTTGACCTTGATCCCGGCGACCCGCTTCGACGGCTCGCTGACCTTGACCACCGTCAGTCGCGGGGTCGGATCGACCCCGTAGTCGGCAGGCGTCTTCGGATCGATCTTCTTCGCCTTCGCCTTCATGATGTTCGGTAGTGAGGCGTAGCGCGGCTCGTTGAGGCGCAGGTCGGTGGTGACGATCGCCGGCAGCTTGAGTGATACCGTCTCGGCGCCACCATCGACTTCGCGCGCGACAGTGACATGGTCGCCCTCAACCGTGACCTTCGACGCAAACGTCCCCTGCGGCCAGTCGAGCAGCGCCGCGAGCATCTGCCCGGTCTGGTTGGCGTCGTCGTCGATCGCCTGCTTGCCAAGGATGATCATGCCCGGCTGTTCTTCCTTCGCGATCGCAGCGAGGATCTTGGCGACCATCAGCGATTCGGTGATCTGGTCGGTGACGACGAGGATGCCGCGGTCGGCGCCCATCGCGAGCGCGGTGCGCAGCGTCTCCTGGCACTGCTGGACGCCGATCGAGACGACGACGATCTCGGTCGCGACGCCCTTTTCCTTGAGCCGGATCGCTTCCTCAACCGCGATCTCGTCGAACGGGTTCATGCTCATCTTGACGTTGGCGAGCTCGACGCCCGACCCGTCGGTCTTGACCCGAACCTTGACGTTGTAATCGATCACCCGCTTGACGGGGACGAGCAGTTTCATCGCGACGACTTTCCCAAGGATATTGCCGCCGTCTGTAGGAAGTCGGAACGCGGTCCGTCAATCATGGTTCGATAGCGCCATCGTCGCGCCGCCACAGGTGAAGCCCGAAGCGCGCGGCGGGATCGGTCCAGACCGCGGCGGGGTCCCAGCCCGACGCCCGCGCCATCAGCCGGGCCTCATCGAGGGTCCACTTATAGCTGTTTTCGGTGTGGATCGTCTCGCCCGCCGCCATCGTGAACGATGTATTGAGGACGGTGAAGCTGGTATCGCGGAGCGCGCGAAGGTGCATCTCGATCCGGCCAAGCTCAGCGTTGAACGGTGCCGAATGCGCAAAGTCGGCGACGTCGATCGTGCCGTCTAGCTCGCGGTTGATCCGATGCAACAGATTGAGATTGAATGCCGCCGTTACCCCGGCGGCGTCGTTGTACGCGGCTTCGAGCGTGTTCGCGTCCTTGCGCAGGTCGAGGCCGATGACGAGCCACGACCCCTCGCCCAGCGTGTCGGCGAAGGCGCGCAACAGGTCGACCGCCGCCGCGGGGGCAAGATTGCCGAGCGTCGAGCCGGGGAAGAAGCCGAGCTTGGGCCGGCCCGCGATCGCGGCGGGCAGGCGAAGCGACCTGGTGAAGTCGGCGGCGAGCGGAAAGACGGGCAATTCCGGCAGCTTACGCGCGAGGTCGGCGGCGGCCATGTCGAGAAATTCGGCCGAGATGTCGATCGGGACATAGGCCGAGGCGGCGACGGTGCGTAGCAGTAATGGCGTTTTCGCCGACGAGCCCGAACCGAACTCGATCACCGCGCGTCCGGGACCGACTGCGGCGGCGATCGCGGCACCGTTCCCCTCGAGAATGCCAACCTCGGTCCGGGTCGGGTAATATTCGGGGAGTGCGGTAATCTTTTCAAATAGTTCCGACCCCGCCGTATCGTAGAAGAAGCGCGCCGGGATGGTTTTCTGCGGCTGCGCCAGCCCCGCCAGCACAGCATTCGCGAAATCGCCGTCGTCGTCGTCGCGCACCGCGAGATGGAGCATCAGATGTCCTTCGCCAGCCGCAGCCCGGTGAACTGCCAGCGCTGATGGGGATAGAAAAAGTTACGCAAACTCAGCCGGCTATGCCCGCGTGGGGTGGCGCACGAGGCGCCGCGCAGGACCATCTGCCCGCTCATGAATTTGCCGTTATACTCGCCGACTGCGCCAGGGACCGGGCGGAACCCGGGGTAGGGTAGGAACGCGCTCGCGGTCCAGTTCCACACGTCACCGAAAAGGCCCGATCCGCCATATGGCGCTATCCAGCCGGGGCCGTCGAGCTGATTGCCCGCCGCAGGGTCGGCATCGGCGGCGGCGGCTTCCCATTCAAACTCGGTCGGCAAGCGCGCGCCCGCCCAGGTGGCAAAAGCGTCGGCTTCATAATGGCTGATATGCGCGACCGGCGCAGCGGCGGAGCGCTCGATGCGACCGGACAAGGTGAAAGTCGTGCCGTCGTCGAACCAATGCAGCGGAGCGTCGACTTGGTCGCGATTCACCCAGGCCCAGCCGTCGGAGAGCCACAGCGCCGCGGTCCGATAGCCACCGTCGGCGATGAATTCGGCCCATTCTGAGTTAGTCACGCAGCGGTCGGCCAGCGCGAACGAGCGCAGCAGGACGTCGTGCGCCGGCCCCTCGCAGTCGAAGGCGAAGCCCGCACCGCTTGCCGCACCGCCACCGATCCCGACGCCAACGATGCCGCCCGCGTGTTCGCACCAGCGCACCGCCTCGGCAGCCGCAAGATTACCCCGCGCACCATAAAGTCCGGCTTCGTAAACGCTGGGAAAGGTCGGATTCGCGGCAAACAGGTGGAGGATGTCGGTGAGCAACAATTCCTGATGCTGCTGCTCGTGCGCGATGCCGAGGTCGATCAGGGCCAGCGCCGCCGGCGGCAGCCGATTCCACGCCGCCTCAAGAGCGGCATCGACGTGCCCGCGCCACGCTAGGATCTGCTCGAGCGACGGCCGCGTCAGCAGCCCGCGAGCGGCGCGCGGGTGCCGCGCCCCAACCGCCTCGTAATAGCTGTTGAACAGATAGCCGAACCGTTCGTCGAACACGCGATACCCGGCGACCCCGGCGAGGACGAAGGTTTCGAGAAACCACGTCGTATGGGCAAGATGCCATTTCGCGGGCGACGCATCGGGCATCGACTGGACCGTGGCGTCGGCATCGGACAGTGGCGCGACCAGCGCAACGCTCAGCGCGCGGGTCGCAGTGAAGCGATCGCGCAACGCGTCATGCCGTTCGATTGTGGCCGCCGTCGCCATTACTCCGTCGTCGGTCCTGTCCTGTTCGGAAGCTGTAACGCTAGCGGCCGGCTCCGGGTACCCAAAGTACGTCGCCTTTGCTGCCATTTGCCACGCGCGCAAGAACGAACAGGTGATCGGACAGGCGATTGAGGTAGCGGATCGCGGTCGGATTGATCGTCTCGACCATCGCTGCGGTCACCGCGAGGCGCTCGGCACGGCGGACCACGGTTCGCGCGAGGTGGAGATGCGCCGCCGTCGCCGACCCGCCGGGGAGGATGAACGAGGTAAGCGGCGCGAGGTCGGCATTCATCGCGTCAATCTCGCCCTCGAGCCGGTCGACCTGCGACGCGGTGGCACGCAGCGAGGTCGAGTCGGCGCCGAAGTCGTCGCCCGGGGTGGCAAAATCGGCGCCAACATCGAATAGGTCGTTCTGGATCCGCGCGAGCATCGCGTCGGTTGCACTATCGGCCGACAGACGGGCGATGCCGATTACCGAGTTCGCCTCGTCGACTGTGCCGTACGCTGCGACCCGCGCATCATCCTTGGCCCGCCGCGACCCGTCGGCGAGCCCGGTCGAGCCATCGTCGCCGGTGCGGGTGTAGATCCGGTTGAGCTTGACCACGTCAGGCGCCGTGCCGATTGACGAGGAACAGGATGATGATGAACACGATCGTCAGCGCTTGGAAACCGACGCGGTAGCTCATCATCCGGTTAGACTGGACACCGGAGATATCCTTGCCGCGCGCCATCACGATGATGCCGCGCGCCAGCATGCCCAGCGTCGCCAGCGCGGCGGCGACCATCAGGACGATCAAAACAATCTGTGGCATATCAATCGGCCCTCGCTGTGTCGCCAGTAAATGGGCGCTTACGCGGCGAAGCGAAAGGCCGCAGCCAAATCGTCATTGCCGCACCGAACAGGCCCCGCTATATCCGGCATGTGTCATACGCCCGACACACTTTCCGTTGTAAGGGCGAGTGACGAAACGACGGACGGCCGCGAGCGATTGGCGGTCTTGAGTGCGACGAGGCCCGCGAGTCTTGACCGGCCGCTCCATGCAGGGAGCAGGCGGCGCGCATGTATCATCCCAATCTCCTGTCGCCGCCCGAAGCCTGCCCGGCGCTCGTCCTCAACGCCGATTACACCCCGCTGTCCTACTACCCGCTCAGTCTGTGGTCGTGGCAGACCGCGATCAAGGCGGCGTTCCTCGAGCGCGTCGACATCATTGCCGAATACGACCGCGAGATCCGCTCACCCAGCTTCGCGATGAAGCTGCCGTCGGTGATCGCGCTGCGCCAATATGTTCGGCCGGCGACGCACCCGGCGTTCACCCGCTTCAACCTGTTCCTGCGCGACAAGTTCGCCTGCCAATATTGCGGCGCGCGCGAGCGCGAGGACCTGACGTTCGATCACGTCGTGCCGCGGGCATACGGCGGGCGGACGACGTGGGAAAACGTCACCACCGCCTGCGCGCCGTGCAACCTGCGCAAGGGTGGGCGGACCCCCGCCGAGGCGCACATGCACCTCAACCAGCGGGCGTTCCAGCCGAACAACCACCAGCTGCAAGAGAACGGCCGGGCGTTCCCGCCGCATTTCCTCCATGCGACGTGGCGCGACTATCTGTACTGGGATAGCGAGCTCGAGGCGTAGGCGGGCCTCCGTGGCGCGCAAGTCTTTGTCGCAGCGACGTTTGAGGGAAGCGCGGTGACATGAAGGCGGCGGTATTCGAGCAAATCGGCGCAACGCCAATCGTCCGCGACGTCGCCGACCCGGTTGTGCAAGCCGGCGACGTCGTCGTCGCGGTCAAAGCGGCCGCCGTCCTCGCCTATGCGCATGAAGTCTTCGCTGGCACGCGGCCGATGCTCGTCGAACTGCCGTTCACCCCCGGGACCGGCGCGATCGGCCAGGTCGTCGCGCTCGGCGCGGGCGCCACCGCGGTGAAAGTGGGCAGCTGGGTCTATTGCGATCCGACGCTTCGCGCCCGCGACGGCGACGGACTGCCGGCGATTTCGTTGCAGGGGCTGACCGCGAACGGACCGGCGGCGCTGGCGATCCAGCGTCAGTATCGCGACGGCAGCTGGGCGGAGCAACTTCGCCTGCCGCTCGAGAACGTCGTCCCAATCGGCGATATCGATCCCGCCGATGCGACCCGTTGGCTCGTACTCGGGACGATGCTGGTTCCGTTCGGCGGCCTGGCGAGCGTCGCGCTCAGTGCGGGCGAAACCGTTGTCGTCAACGGTGCGACCGGCAGTTTCGGCAGCGCGGCGGTCGCAGTCGCGCTGGCGATGGGAGCCGCCTGCGTTGTCGCCACCGGTCGCAACACGGCGGCCCTTGACGCGCTTTGCCGCCTCCACGGAGGTCGTGTGCGAGCAGCACCGATGAGCGGCGAGCGCGACGCCGATACCGCGACGATCAAGGCGGCCGCCGACGCACCGATCGACGTCGTCTTCGATATCATGCCGCCGCAAGCGACGGTCGCGCAGGTCGTGGCGGCAGTCAATGCGGTGCGGCCCGGCGGCCGGGTCTCGCTGATGGGCGGCGTGGGCATGTCGGGCGGGGGCATGGCGGGTGGCGGCGACCTGACCCTCCCGTACCCGTGGCTGAGGCGCAACAACATCACGATCAAGGGGCAATGGATGTACCCACGCGACGCTGCGGCGAAGTTGATCGCGCTGGTACGGCACGGTGTGCTCGACCTCGCACACTATCAGGTGACCGAGTTTCCACTGGCGGCGATCGCGGACGCGGTGGCGCATGCCGCCGCGACACGCGGCCCATTCGAACGGACCGCGCTCAGGTTCTGATCAACCGGGTTTGATCAGGCGAGACGGAGCGCGACCGTCCGGCCGGGCGGCAGGGCGTCGGGCTGCGGGCCGGCGATGCGCTCGGCGTCGCGGCGGGCACGGTCGAGGACCGCAGGCGCCACGCCGGCATCGTGGTAGATCGTGTCGGCCTGGTTGAGCAGACGGAGCTGGCGGAGCGTCAGGTCGTCGGGGTCGGGCGACGTCAGGACGATCTCGGTCAGCGCGGGGACGCTTTTAGCGTCGCCGATGCCCGCGACCGCCGCGTCCGGATCGCGATGATCGGCGAGCGGGTCGAGCGCGCCGCCGGGGGCGAGTGCTGTGTCCCACAGGCGGCGGCGGGCGTCGATCGTCGGGTAGCTCGCGGCAACCACTGTGCGGGCGGCGAAGATTGCGTCTGCGAGGCCGCCGAGCCCCGCCGGCAGGAGTGCCTCGAAGCGTTCGCGCAACGCCTTGGCGAGGCTCGCCGACGCGCCGCCGGTGCCGACCGCGACGATCACCGGCGACCGGTCGACGATCGCCGGGACGGTGAAATCGCACAGCGCCGGGCGGTCGACGACGTTGACGAGCAGGCCGTAGCCGCGGAGGCGGATGGCCTCACGTTCGGCCTCCGCCGCGTTGTCGAGCGCGACGAACGCGATCCGCGCGGGCATTTCGCGGACGAGGACCCCGCCCGCCCCCTCGATCAGCCGCGCCTTGGCGTCGGCCGCCGGTCCGTCGCCGACGAGCAGGACGCGCATGCCCCTGATGCGGACGAAGATCGGCAGCGCGTCCATCGGCTCAGGCCGTGATTCCCAGTCCCGCGATATACGCGCGCACCGCCGGGCCGACGTCGTCGCGGTCGAGCGCTAGGGCGATGTTCGCCGTGATGTGCCCCGCCTTGTCCCCGCAGTCGAAGCGCACACCGTCGAACGCGAGCCCGTGGAACGGCTGGTGCCCGATCAGCTGCGCCATCGCGTCGGTCAGCTGGATCTCGTTGCCCGCGCCGCGCTTGCCCTCGGCGAGGATCGTCATCACCTCGGGCTGGAGGATGTAGCGGCCGATCACCGCGAGCGTCGACGGCGCGACCTCGGGCTTCGGCTTTTCGACGAGGCCGATGACCTCGGTCAGGTTGCCGTGCGTTTCGCCGGGCGTGACGATGCCGTAGCTGCCGGTGCGCTCGCGCGCGACCTGCTCGACCGCGATGACGTTGCCGCCGACACGGGCGTAGGCGTCGACCATCTGCTTGAGGCACGACGGGCCGTAGACGAGGTCGTCGGGGAGCAGCACCGCGAACGGCTCGTCGCCGGTGATGAGCCGGGCGCACCAGACCGCGTGGCCGAGCCCGGCGGGCTCCTGCTGGCGGACATAGGCGACGCGGCCGGGTTCGAGCTGGGTTGCGTCGAGGACGGCGAGTTCGGCGGTCTTGCCCTTGGCCTTGAGCTCGGCGACGAGTTCGGCGGCGACGTCGAAATACTCCTCGAGCGCGTTCTTGCCGCGCGCGGTGACGAAGATCATCTGCTCGATCCCGGCGGCGAGCGCCTCCTCGACGGCGTATTGCAGCAGCGGCCGATCGACGACGGGGAGCATTTCCTTCGGCACCGCCTTGGTCGCGGGCAGGAAGCGGGTGCCGCGTCCGCCCACAGGAAAGATCGCCTTGCGTACCGGCTTGATCATCGTCGCCATTTCTCCTGTTGCAGCATCGGCGACTAGACGCCCGAGGTTGCCAGATCGTTGCCGAGCCACGGCGCGATCCGGTCGCGGGCGAGTTGTGCGGCGATGTCCTCGCGCGGACGAACGATCGCCCAGTCGGCGCCGTCGACGAGCACCTCGGGCACCAGCGCGCGCGAGTTGTAGGTCGACGCCATCGTCGCGCCGTACGCGCCGGCGGTCATGAATGCGATCAGGTCGCCGCTCTCAACGGCATCGATCGTCCGGTCCTCGGCGAAGGTGTCGCCGGTCTCGCACACCGGGCCAACGACCGTTGCGGTCATCGCGCCCCCGCGCGGGCGAACCGCGCGGATGTCGTGCCACGCGCCGTAGAGCGACGGGCGCAGCAGGTCGTTCATCGCCGCGTCGACGACGACGAAGCTGCGCGCCTCGCCGGGCTTGATGGTGACGACCCGCGACACGAGCACCCCGGCATTGCCGACGATCATGCGGCCCGGCTCGAACATCAGCCGCACGTCCCACCCGGCGGTCGCGCGGGCGACGAGCGCGCCATAGTCGGCGGGAGTCGGTGGGATCGCGTCGCCGGTGCG